>CAZHRD010000034.1:0-7080 GCA_964533985.1 uncultured Candidatus Saccharibacteria bacterium
ATAGCAAAGAGAAGTTGTAATGATGTTTGGATTGGAAAGGCATGGATACAGAGTAGATACTAAGATAATCATTAAGTAACAGTTTAGTGCCCATAGAATATAATAGATATAAAACTTCATAATTGATTACTACTTTCCACTGTGTTAATTTCTTATGTCGATTTTGCAAATAATGCACATGAAACATGTCATATATTGTCTTTCGTCATATAAACATTGCTTTTTGTTTAGTTTATAGTGTTTGGAAGGGTAGCTTATACTATGTCAGTGTGTATTACACATTAATACATATATGACAAAAAGGTTGTATTTAGGAAATAAAAGAACTACGACACAATGTAAAATAGTGCAATCGTTGTTTGTACAAAGCAGATGAGCTAAGTTATTAATATATCCAAAAAAGACTTAGTGTTTCATAGTCATATGAGATCAAAAAAGTTTAGCAGATTGTAAATTGGGGGCTTCTAGCCTGTATTGTCTTACAGATCGTGGACTTAAAAAAGATAAGAAATAAGTTAAAAATATTTGTTACCACTACTACTTATAGGTTACGACACAATATGTCGCTATCTTTGTACCCAGACTTCAGAAAAACACTAAGATTTAAGCAAAAAGTGTTGACAAGTAAATACTAATAAAGTACGATTTTAATAACCTTACTTTTTATTGAAAGACAAATGAAAGGCAAGGTCTAAGTTTGCACTTTTTAACTAACAACACCAAGTAGTATAAAGTTAAATGTTTTTTTGAAAAAAATAAACAACAAGAATAAAAACTAGAATCAAGCAATGCCTGCCCTTGAAACACTAGGACAAATTAAAAATAAAACCCTTTCAACCTCTGAAGCTGCAAAATTACTAGGGGTTTCTCCAACGACTTTAAGACGATTCGAAAAGAAGGGAATGATAGCCGCCCATAGATTAGATAACGGATATAGAGCTTTTTACCCGGAAGAAATAGCACAGTTAAAAGCTGAAATAAACCTGAAAGAAGAAGAGGCCAAGAAAGAATTTCACTTAGAGTTATTCGATGCTCAAGAAAAAGAAGTAGAGAAGGCGCAGACAAAAGCGCAGAACGAAGCTGAGAAAGTGAGCACAATCGAAGAACCACTCGTTACAGAAGAAGTAATCGAAGAGAGCGAAGAGCTGCACAAGGGTTACATCCAACCTACTTACGAAGCACCTAAACCGGAAAAGAAAATAAAACCATCGCACACAGAAATTCCTTTGGAGGTGGCGTTAGCAAACATCGCTGCCCAAAAAGCGGCTGAGAATATTTTCCAGGAAGATCCCCAAAAATTTATAAGGTACGACGATCAACAGCATGTGGTCAGAACATTAGAAATTAAAAACGTTTTTAAATCAAGATTACTGAAATTTTCAGCTATCACAATTTTACTAACCATGAGCGCATTAACCGCTTTGGTTATTAGAGATACCCCAAGATTTCTTAGCGAATTGCTAGCCGTAAAACCGGCTAGTGACGCTTTCATTTCATTTGACAAATTCAGGTTTCAGTCGGCTGACGATGAGCAAAGGCTCGCGTTGGGCGATGTACTTCAAGCTGAAACAACTGCTAGAGATATACTATTTGGTGTTAGTGTGCCTGCAAACTTTGAAGACACTTTGAGTGTGGCAGGCCTGGCAAGTTTTCCGGGAGGACTCCAGACAAATCTGGCCGACTTCCTAGGCACAGGGGAAATAAGAGGCCTAGGAACTATCGACGACGTCACGGAGACCTCCCTGGAAGACGCATTGGATATTGGCGGCGACGTCATAGCCATTGGATTGGCCAATTCAGTCATAGGTATTAACGTGATTGACGACGACAATATTGTTGATGCTCTTAACTACTCCGGGACCTTGAACTTAGCGGGGGAATGGGCCATCTCAGGCGTAACAGTCACTGCCACGGCTGAAGAAATAAATTTACTAAGTGGCATTTCCGATCTTTCCACAGTGGTAAGCGAGATTGGTTATCTGGCTGATGTGACTTTCGAAGATGGGGGCATCTACTACAGCGATGGTTCGACTTTTATTCAGGATGCTGCCAATTTTTATTACGATGAGGGCAACTCCAGACTGGGTCTAGGTACCGACTCACCCGACAAGACCCTCCATGTAGTAGGGGATTTTGAAGTCACAGATGAGGTGACGTTCAACAGTCTTACCTACACCTTTCCTTCTGCTCACGGGGCTTCCGACTATGTGCTAGCTAACAACGGTTCAGGTACCTTAAGTTGGGTATTGGTTGGGGCTAGTTCGATTGAGGATGATTCTTTGGATTACGCACAGTTTATGGATGCCATGACGGTGGATGATCCCACCACCATCAATCACTACAATGGGACAGCTGATGTAAGCATACGACATTACAACTCCAATACATCTGAAGAAATCTTATTTTTGGATGGTGCCGGTTCCGGCAATGTAGGCATCGGAAGCACCAATCCCACCACAAAATTATATGTTGGTGGTGACGCAACTGTAACGGGAGCTGGAATCTACGGCGGTGGAAACATTACTATCAATGCAAATACAGGCACAGCTGCTTTTATAAATTCTGACGGATCAGCCAGCTTTGGGTCAGGCAACGCCACCATAAATTCAAACGGAAATATACAGGTACAAGCCGGATACGGCGTTGACACGCAAGGTGCCGGAGTGCTAAATCTAGGAACTTCAAATTCTTCCAGCATAGCCATTGGAAATACCGCCGCCGCCGTAGCCGTTTCAGCTACGACATTCGCTGTCAACAGTAACGAATTGTATGTCAGCGCCGCCGGAAATGTAGGTATTGGGACCACCAATCCTCTATACGTTTTGGATGTTGTGGGAGATATAAGCGGCTTCAATCTCAGAGTAGCTTCCGGCTCGGATTTGTACATAGGAAGTATTGGTCTTAATGATAATGTTTCATTGTCTTCCGGGGCATCTTTAGTCGGTTTGTTCGATGACACATATAGCAACATATCTGCCAACACAGATGTGCAATCCGCTTTTGGAGAAATCGACTACGCAATAGGAATGAGAACATACACCGAACAACAATATGTTAAAAATTACGAACCGGTGGCTATCTCCCTAAACGAATTAGACAAGATTGTAGGCGCGGTTGTTGGGGGTTCGGCTGGTATTTGGCGAGACGCCGGCCCATACATTTATCCCAATCAGGCACCCAATGTGGTTATTTCAGATTTAGAGTATCTTGGAATTGGAACCACTAATCCTGCCACTGCGCTTGAGGTGCTAGGAGAAATAAGAGGTACCAGATTTGCTTTCCAAGATGATTCGAACACGTACATAGATACTTTATTGTCGGATACTATAGCTTTTTATACAGGGGGCTCAAGTAATATTTTGATAGACAGCAACGGTAACCTAGGTATAGGGACGACCGCTCCAGGTAGGGAATTAAACATTGACGGTACACTTAGATTAAATGCTGTCTCGACTCCAGGCTCACCTGTGTCGGGGGACATTTATAATTCCGGTACTGAGTTAAATTATTACGATGGTTCTCAGTGGATACAGCTCTCGGAAGAGTTATGGGCCTTAAACGCTACGGGAACAGATATATTTTATACAGCCGGAAATGTGGGGATAGGCACGACGACGCCGACGACCGATCTTATGGTGTTAGGGACTAACGCCTACCAGTTCGATCTTGGCTTTGACGCCTCGAACATAGCTCAATTCGGAGTCTCCAGCGGTGGAGACCTCACCATTTTACCGTCAGGTTCAGATCTTACTTTGCAGGCCAATGTGCTGACCCAAATAAACTCAGCTGCCACTGCTATGACCATCAACCAGCAGGGTAGTGGCGGTATTTTGGATTTACAGGATAACGGTTCTTCTGTGTTGTCGGTTATAAGCGGGGGGAATGTAGGTATCGGAACCACAGCCCCCACCGAGCTTTTAGAAATTATCGGCGGTAATGTTTTGATCGAAAACAATCAGTTCATCAAATGGTACAACAGCGGTGGAAATTCGGCCGATATTTTAGGAATAAATAACAATGATGACATTATGTTCGGTGACCTAAGTGGCGAATTTGACGATCTATTTTTCATGACCAGTGGCGAGACGCGCATGTTCATTCAGGATGATGGTAACGTGGGTATCGGTGATACTTCTCCGGATGTGAAACTATCAGTGATTGAAGAAGGTGACAATGACATAGTTAGTGTTTTAGCGGAGTACACGTCATATAGTGGTACCATTCTAACCCTAAGAGCCAATGAAGAAACAGATGGGAATTTCTTTTTCTTAAAATTAGTGGCGGACGCGGATGGTACTCCAGTTGACGTTATTACTATCGACCAAGATGGGGACGTGGTTTTTAGGGACGGGGCTTTGGTGGATCTAAGTAACATCGACATGTCTGATAACCAGGAAGGTTTGTTAATTCCTCAAAGCACATACTGCGGAAACGCAACTAGGGACGGTCAGATTTGTTGGGATACCGACGATGATAATCTCTATATGGGGCAGGGAGGGTCAGCGGCTTTACTTACAACTCTAGCCATTAGCGAGTGGACCCAAACCAACAACTTGCTATTTGCAAACTCGCCCACAGACAACATTGGCATCGGCGGAAATTCTGAACCGAATTTAGACATTTTGCTGCATTCATCGGGTGGTGCTATTTTTAACAACCAGGGAAATGACGCCGACTTTAGGATAGGCGGTACAGCCAACGCCAGCTTATTCTTTGTTGATTCCAGCTCAAACTATATTGGTGTTGGAACAAGCGCTCCTTCAGGTTTGTTGGCAGTAGCGGGGGCGACTATTGTGGGTGATGCCTATGCCAGCTCAGGTGTCACCGCTCCTACTAATGGTTTGCTCGTACAAGGAAATGTAGGCATTGGCACAACCGACCCGCAGTACAAGTTGGAAGTTGTAGGTGATATTGCCATGTCATCGAGCTCAGACTTATATTTCGGTAATGTGGGCCTTGGAGATTCAGGTGCAAGTAGTACTACGTCAGGTGCATATAGAGTTGGAATATTTCCTGAGTTTACTTATAGCACCAGCACCAATGTGCAAGATGTTATAGACGATCTAGATGCCGCTTTAGTTCAAAGCGCTTCTAAGTGGACTGACTTAGGAGCCACAACTTTCCTTACTAACATTGACGACAACATAGCCATTGGAGGTTCTGCCGCATCCGACTCCATTTTCTATTTGGACAGCGCAAACGAGCTGGTCTCTCTAACAAATAGAACCGCCGGCCTATCTTTTGTAGTTAATGACCAGGCCAATGATGGTACGCCATTTGTAGTTAGTGGCAACGGCAATGTGGGTATTGGCACATCGGCTCCGACTTACAAATTAGAAGTTCTCGGGGATGTCAGTATTGCAGCCGGCTCCGATCTTTATATCGGCAATATCGGTTTAAACGATACCGGGGCTAGCAATATTACATCAGGTGCCTCGTTGATTGGTTTGTTCGATGAGTTTTTCAATTCAGATGCTTTGACCGTACAGGATGTCTTGAGTGACATGGACGCAGCTATCGGTACTAGAACATATACTGAGGGTACTTATGTCACTGATTCTGAAGCACTTACTTTTTCCGTTGACGCTTTGGACATAGCTTTAAATGATGTTGAAACAGGCATAACCGGTTTATGGAGAGACGCGGCTGACAATTCGTACATCTATCCTAAAGATGCTTTAAGTACAGTTTTCAATGACGATGGGAATTTAGGTATTGGCACGACCGCACCCGGTGTTCAACTTGAGGTGCTGGGGGAGATCAGAGGCACAAGATTTGCTTTTCAAGATGACACCAATACTTACATAGACACCCTTTCCGAGGACGAGATGGTGTTTGTGACCGGTGGTTTTGAGAGGCTGATGCTTGATGCTACCGGCAATGTGGGTATAGGTACAACTTTACCCCAATATACTTTAGACGTTAACGGTGATATCAGGATAGCTAGCGGTTCCGATCTTTATTTTGGAAATATAGGACTTGGAGATTCAGGTTTTAGCAGCACTACCTCGGGCTCCTACAATGTGGGAGTTTTCCCGGAGTTCACCTACAGTTCAGGTACTAATGTGCAAGATGTGCTTGATGACATAGACTATGCTCTTAGCCAAAGTGCTTCTAAATGGACCGATGCCGGAGATATAACTTTTTTGACTAATCAAAGTGATGACATAGCTATTGGGGGTTCTCTAGCGTCCAACTCAATTTTCTATTTGGATAATTCCGAAGAGCAGGTTTCTATAACAGGTACTACTGGTGGTAATGTGTTTGTGGTCAGCGACCAGACCGATGACGCCACACCCTTTGTGGTCAGTGGGGAAGGAAATGTAGGTATTGGAACTTCCGCTCCGGCCTATGCTTTGGATGTTAATGGAGCTATTAGATTGGCCGAGGGTTACGATTTATATGTGGGTAATATTGGTTTGGCTGACACCGGCGTGAGCGCGGTTACATCAGGCGCTTCTCTTATCGGTTTGTTCGATGACTTTTACGATAACCTTAATGCCAACACCACCGTACAAGGAGGATTTGCTGATATTGACGCGGCGATTGGTACCAAGACATACACAGAACTTAATTATCTGACTGATACACAAGCCGTGACATTTTCTTTAGATGCTTTAGATATAGCTTTGTATGATGTTGAATCAGGTGTGACCGGTTTATGGCGTGACTTTGGTGGATATATCTATACCTCTACTACCACTAATGATTTTGTTATTAATGACGACGGTAATCTGGGTATAGGCACAACTAATCCCACTAGGGAATTAGATGTGGTGGGTGATATTTCTATTAGTAGCGGCCACGATTTGTATATTGGAAACATTGGGTTAGGGGATTCAGGTTATAGCAGTATTACATCCGGATCTTCGTATGTGGGCGTTTTCCCGGAATTTACTTACAGCTCCAGTACTAATGTTCAAGACGTTCTTGACGATATTGATTTTGCTTTGAGCCAAAGTGCTTCCAAATGGACTGATGGCGGTGACGTAACTTTCCTGACTAATCAAAGTGACGATTTGGCTATTGGGGGTTCTCTAGCGTCCAACTCAATTTTCTATTTGGATAATTCTGAGGAGC
>CAZHRD010000035.1:0-5459 GCA_964533985.1 uncultured Candidatus Saccharibacteria bacterium
TTATTTTTTTCCTGTTCCAGTTTTTCGATCAGTTTTCTTTTTTCTTGTTTGGCGTCTTCCGATTCCTGCTCGTCTGTCATGTCGCTTTTCAGCTTTTGGATCTCTCCGGCTAAACGTTCGTTTTCCTGCTTAACTCTTTCGGCCACTTCCTGGGCTTTAGACAATTCCCCTTCCTGGGGCTGTCCGCCATGCGCTTGTTCTTCCCGTCTTTGCTTTAAAGCGGCGTCCAATCTTTCCTGCTTGTATTTGGCTTCCCGCCTAATCTGTTCCAGGTCTAGTTTTGGCTTGGCCATCGTCTGAGTGTCTTTAAATACTTTTACGTCAGGGGCAGGCGGCGGGCTCACGGGCTCCGGCATGGGTACAGGAGGCGGAATAGGCATTTCACCCAAATGTGTTCCACCTTGTTTGGGTTGTTCCGGCTTCGGTTGCTCCGGTTTAGACTCCAGCGGCTTGTTTACCATGGGTCCCAGATCTTTATCTTGCTGGACCTGCTCCAATAATTTTCTCAATTGGTCGGTTTTTTCTTCAATGTCCTTTTGAATATCTATTTCCTCACTGGTGGCAATGACTTTTTCACCACGAACAGGCAGGATGAGTTGGCCTTCCGCCGGTAGCACATTGGTGAATTTTCGTCCTATGTGCATATCGGGTGTCATGGGATAGTAGGTCATGTTACTGGGGGTAGCTCTTTGCGGCATGATGATACGACTGGTTATAACGTGCTCCTGTTTTGGTGTCAGTCCACTCTCTACTTTGGTCGAACTTGGCGGTGGGGCGGGTCTTGTTTTCACGATCGGGCCTTGAGGAGGTTGCGGCCTAAATGGCGCAGGTGCAGCCGAAGGCGCGGGCGCTGGCGCGGGTTCGTGCGACGGTTCAGGCTTTGGAGCGGGCGTCTCTTTTGGCGCTTCTACTTCTTTCGGCTCCTCCGTCGGCTCAAACGGCTTATAGGACTCAAATTCTTGAGAGGTACCCACTTCGTAATCCTCATCGACCAACACACCGGCAGACACAGGCGCGAAAGCTTGCCTGACCTTTAAAACATATTCTTTTTCCGGTATATCCAATCTATCTACCACCGTCGCGTTTTGTTGGGTGTGCAGATAATCCTCCAATTTTCTTCGGCTGGAAGTGGGGGCTAAAGTAATGAGTTCCTGTTTTATGGCCGCTAAATTTTGGTAAGTAAAAGCGGGCGGTAACACCGGTTCTCTTTTCCACACTCTTTGAGTGGGAGAATAAACAGCTTTAAAAAAGTTGATGAACCATTCGTCCAAACCACGCTCCTGCACCGGCACAAACGCCAACGCCAATCCAAATAAAACAAAGAAGCCGGTTATAGGAAGTTTAAAGAACCCCACGACCGTCATAAAAACAATGTAAGCCACAAGGCCAAACACCATTAAATAGGTAAACTGGCGCATAGTCAGGTCGCCAATAAGCTTAAACTCCACGTCCATAATGTTTTGCGGAACCGCGTGCTGCGTGTATGTCTTTTGTATATCTTTAATAGCCATTGTTAATCTCCATTATACCTATTGTAGCTCAATGTAAGCTTCAAAATCCTCATTGAGCTTGCCGGAAGAGCCCACCTTTCCATTAGAAAATTCAAGATTGTCCGAACCGCCCAGATATTCCATACCAAACGGGATGCTAAAGCTGTAGAAATAGTCGTCATTGTGGGTGCCGGGTTGTTTTTGCCACACCAGATCATAGAAACGGTGTTCTTTTGTGATCGATAAATCAGTCGGCAAATCATAAAATAACTGCAATTTGATTTCCGAAGACGGCTTCAACACAAAACTAGTTTCAAATGACGTATAGGGTTCCACCTGAGAAATAATAATTTTATCGAAAATGTCTTCTTCTATGGTTTGGTCATAAGTAATAGTGGCGCCGGTCAGTTTGGAACCTTTTTGGGTCAGCACCCGCACATAATCAGTGTAAGCCCCACCCGGCCACGATTCATCCTCACCATTGTGTTCATAATTTAGAGTCAGTTCCGCCCGCAGCAAACCGTCCCTGGTTTTACTGGTAATAACGTAATCCATCTTGTTGTCCACATAGTAGTTAGCTTTGGTACCACCCAAATTGGCGTTGACCACGTTTAGATAATCACCTTGGGTCCTTACCAAGCTACCGTCCCATTTTCGTTCCATCAAAGAAGCGTTAAGCGGACTGGAGAAAAAGTGAATCTGGAGGTGTCTTTCTGCCAGCGCTTTCCCCAAAGTATCAAGCAGGTCGGGGGTTTTATCCCGCTCTAAAGAAAAGAGAGACTCCAATAATTTGCTCCCTAAAACCGTTAAAAATTCACGTTTTTGCTCGGAACCTTCTTCATAATTAAACGAAGCATGATGTTGGGTTCGTTCGTACAAATTATCAGCGCTGATCTCCTCATCATAGTTGGCAATATACAACGGCCCGGTCACATTCAGCAGCTGACCCACCAAATGGAGGTCCACCGCCATGACGCCGTCAATATCTTCACCGTTGATCCTAAAGAACAGGTCTTTGATGGCCGTGGATGACCTGGCAAAATCAGGATCCCAGTTGGCGTTCCTGATATAGAGACGGTCCTCTATCAAAGAATCGCCAATGGGTTTGGGCGGCGTAATTTTTATGTTTCGAATGTCTATCTGGCCATCAGGATTATAAATGTCATCAATATTAAGTTCTTCGATCTTGCCTTGATTTAAGTATAAAAAGGCGTAAGAACCAATAAAACCACCTGTAGGTCTGAGCTCATTATTATTTTGGAACAATATCAAGTATTTTTTAGGTTTATCAAAGCCCAGCAAATTCGGCAGGTCCGATGTTACCGCCCAAGCTAAGTCCAGGCCGTCGCGGGTTTTATCCAGCAAGCCCTGGTAAATGTCCGCATTTTCCTTAGCAAAATTGGGGACTTTGGTGGAGTCAACCTCCTGATAATCAGCTATAGCTAGTTCCAGATTATTTTTGGCGTTGGAAATATGAAGTTTGGTTTCGTCTAAAATGGCGGGGTCGAAACTTTTGTCCGAGGTGGGTTTCATGGTTTCCCAAATTAAAGTGTAGGGCGCGGCCGATTTGGAAATGTCATAAGCCACGCTGGAAAAATATGTGACCGAACTTAAAAACTTGGAGGTTGATTCAAACGTGTCTCTTTTGCCGGTAATTTTAAAAAGCCAGTTTAGGCTGTATAAATAGTGGTTGGCCTTAATCAAATTGCTTCTGGCCTGATCCGCGCTTATGGCCGCCCGGTCGGCATCAAACTGACTGATATATTCTGGCACTTGCTGCAGATCGGCCATGGCTTTTTTGGACGAAGAATAAACCTGAATGATGGGCATGAGCATGAAGACGGTCAAAAACGAAAATAGCACTATTAAGAACATGCTAAGTTTGGTGCCGAAACTGACGTTGGAAAAAGAGAGGTCGAGTTTTTTGGGTTTGGGAAGTCTGAGTCTGAATCTATGTTTCTGTTTTTTCTCGACCACGGGAATTTCTGAGGGGACCGGCTGAGACGGTTGAGGTTCTTGGTATTCTTGAACTTGGGGTGCCTCCACCGCGGCAGGTTCCACGGGTGGTTCCGGCGCCTCGGGCGGCACGACCGTTTCCACGGGCGGTTCAGCACTAAACCCCTGCAACGTGGTCAACATACCGCTTTCTATTCTTTTATCCTCGATCATCTGGGCGTTCTTGAAGGTGTGCTGGTTAGTCTGATACCCAAACCAAGTTAACGTTTGTGCCACACCGTCCTTAAAAGAAATGCGCGGCTTCCAATCCAAAATTTTCAAATTATAAGTGTCGGGTTCGAAAAGTTTACGCGGGGCTTTATCCGACTCCACAAACCCAATGTCCAATTGCCTGTCGGCTAAACTTTTGACCAAATAGGCCGTTTCCAAAACCGTGGAGGGTTGTTCGGGTACCAAAGTGAAAATCTTGCCTTCGGTTTTGTCATTTAGTAGCGCCTTCACCATACCGGCTACAGCATCGTCAATATATAAATAATATTCTTTTTGGGCGCCATCGCCCTCAATGGTCAAATTTTTGTTATCGATCAAATCCTTTAAAAATCGCCCCAAAGTGCCGGTGGAAGACAAGCTCATGCGCGGACCATAAATTTCAGGCAGGCGCACAATTCGTACATCTGTGTTGTTTTTCTTGTAGAACTCCCACAAAAGAGCCTCCGCAAATCTTTTGGCCTCAGCTAAACCATATTTTTTCTCTTCGAACTCGGTGTTGCCGTAATAATTCTCCAAACTTAGCTGCGACATCATACCGCCATAAATATCAGTGGTGGAGGCTAGTAGTAACTTAGCGCCCGACTTTTGGGCCAAATCCAACAAATTTTTAGTGCCGATGGCATTGGTTAACAAAGAATCCAGCGTCAGTTCTTCTTTGCTATAGAGGTACTCCTCCAAACCAGCTAGGTGAAAGACATAATCCACACTTTCCACGTCTTCGGGCAAGCCTTGGTTTATATTAACGTCAAACAAAGCAAATTTGGGATTTTGCAGGAGATGGTTGATGTAGATGTCTTTGCCGGTGGAAAAATTGTCTAAAATGATGACGCGGGCTTCCCGTTTAAGAAGGATCTCAGCCAGGTGCGAACCCACGAATCCCGCACCCCCAGCTATCAAAATAGTAGGGGCTAAGGCAGATTTTCGAATTTTGTTTTTATTTTGCATATTGGGCAGCCTAAGAAACTACTGGAACCACTAATCGAGCCCACAAATGCATCTTGGTGCCTTCGTGGACTAAACCTGTTTTTTCCTTATTTTTCCTGTGTTAAGTATATTTTTAAATGGCCTATTTTACAAGATGAAAAGGTGTGAAACTGTGGTAAAATCTCTACATATGGAACTCAAAGAAATAATTAAATTCTTCAAAGACGGTTGGAAAATTGTATTAGCTTCGACCATTATTGCCGGATTGCTTGGTGTAGCGGTATATTTTTTGCTTCCCGCTAAGTATTACGCCACCGGTTCGTTGTTTGTGAGACGCTCCATTTATCCTTATTCCGAAAACCACTTTACTTACGAAGGTTACTACGGCCAGCAGGCGGCTATGTCATACGCAAATTCGGTTATTGCTTTAATTGAAAGCGAGGATATCCGCGCTATCGCCCTGCAAAACCTAAAAGTCGAAGTGAATGAGACCACCCTAAGAAAGTATGATAAAAAGATTAGAACCGTTAAGGCCGGGCCACAGTTGGTGGGCTTAGTGGTCAAAGAAAAGTCCGAGGAAGACGCTAAGAATTTGTGGAACGCCATGGCCGATTCCACTATTGGCATCATGAACGGTATCAGCCGTCAAAATGATCCTTTTGTGGGCGTTCTTAAAATATCGTCGGAACCTATTGTTAAAGAAAGCTACAGAAATCTGGTGTTAGATATCTTGGTGGGAGCGGGCTTGGGCTTGTTGATTTCCACCGGCCTTTTAGTCACAAA
The DNA here is from genome assembly GCA_964533985.1 of uncultured Candidatus Saccharibacteria bacterium. Lineage (GTDB taxonomy): Bacteria > Patescibacteriota > WWE3 > UBA101185 > UBA10185 > CAYSWS01. The sequence goes on from CAZHRD010000035.1 coordinate 5,424, forward strand.
AAATTATTGTCCCAAATTTAGAAAAAAATGACCTAC
>CAZHRD010000035.1:5469-7060 GCA_964533985.1 uncultured Candidatus Saccharibacteria bacterium
ATCAAGGGGTAATCCCGGTCCCGGGGCTATCGGCGTGGTCATAGAAAATGACAAGGGCGAGGTAATTTATGAACTCGCAAAATACATAGGTAAGTGTACGAATAATGAAGCCGAGTACACAGCCGTAATTGCAGGGCTTAAAGTGTCTCAGGAAAAAGGCCTTGAAAATCTGGATGTTTATATTGACAGTGAGCTGGTAGCCAAACAGGTCAACGGTGAATATAGAGTAAAAAGTCCTAACTTAAAAAAATATTATAAAGAAGCGGCTAATTTTAGAGGAAAGTTTCAAAAATTGCAGTTTATTCATGTAAAACGCCACAAAAACAAAAAAGCGGATACATTGGTAAACCAAGCTTTGGATAGCCATGGCTTCTGATACCTCAAATAAAAACCCAAGACCCAGGGCCAAAGAAAAATCCTGTGATAGAGCCATAAAAAGAACCCTAGCTTACAGCTCTGTGTTTAATTATCCCGTGAGTATCTACCAGTTATATACGTTTCTCATCACGAGAAATAATTATGAGTACGATTTCTTCCAAAAATCTTTAAGAAGACTGGTCAAAGGTGGAAAAGTCAAAGCCAGGAATGGAAAATACTATCTTCCCGGTATGAGACCGGTAAGCTGGAAACTAAGAAGCAGATATTCTTTGGATCTTGTGGAAGAAACTTTACCGGGCATAAATCTTTTGAAAAAAATTCCCTGGATAAAAATGATTGCCGTTACGGGAGCCGTGGCCTCAAGAAATGCGGCCAAAGACGACGACGTTGATATTTTTATCATTACTGAAAAAAACCGCGTGTGGCTGAGCCGATTTTTCACTTATTTTATTTTAAAAATTATTGGGAAGTACGGCCACGGTAAAACAGACAAAAGAAAATTCTGTTGCAATCTTTTTGCCGATGAATCGGCCCTGAAATGGGGAAAAGACAAACAAAATATCTATATTGCACGGGAATTCCTAAGCATGCACCCGCTTTATGATAAGGACAACACTTATTTGAAATGTTTGCATGAAAATTCATGGGCTTTGAGGCATTTTTATAACTATAAAATAGAATTCCCCAAAAAATACGGTGATAAGGCGTTAAATAAGAGCAAAATTGTGGATGCCATGGAGAATTTGGTAAGAAAAATACAGTTGGACTATATGAAAAGTAAAAAAACCACGGAAATCACTACTAAACACCTCATCCATTTTAATAAGAATGACCATACTAATTGGGTTTTGGATGAGTATAAGGCGAGTTTGGAGAGGATTTAAAGAAAAAACCGTTGCTGTGAAATAAATCCACGTAATACGCAACGGTTTTTGTGTTTTTTTTCATACTGTATTTTTAACCAGCTTTAGGTACGTATTCCAATCCTCAACAGGAAAACTTCGATCAAAAACGTCGCCCAAAATTTCTGGGGCATTTCTTGGTAAAATGCGGGTATTGCCCGTGTAGTTACCGTGTATGTCCTGCTCAGCCTCAACGAACTCGTCCTTTCTGACATCAAAAAATCGCCAGTTTGCTATAATGGCGCCTTCCAACGGTGCACCACACTTTATAGTATACTGGGCGCTACTAAACCTAACTGCACGAGCTACAT
>CAZHRD010000036.1:0-6862 GCA_964533985.1 uncultured Candidatus Saccharibacteria bacterium
ATTTGCAAGATCAGTAGCTTTTGCAACCGTAGGTATAAATTCACTCACGTATGTATTTTCGATAAAAGCTCTAAGGGAACCCTTCTGGAAAGCAGGCATATTTAATAACACTTGGTTGTTAGTAGCAGTTATAGGAGGGGTGGCACTTCAGCTCGCGCCCTTCATCATCGAACCAATAAGAGTGATGTTTGAGATCGTACCCATAGGCAACTACTGGTTTTATGTTATTGGGGCATCTCTCCTAATGTTTTTGATTATTGAGATCATGAAAGTCTTATTTAATTTTAGTGGGAAGGAAAAATAGTATGGAACTTATTAATAGGAAATCGGCCCTATGGGAGTATATGACCGATGACATCAAAGGGTTGATGACTGATGGGGAGATGCTTTTAGTGCATGCCGATGAGACCCCCCACAAAGTGTCCGACTACTCTTATTTGGTTTTTCCTTTTGCCAAGGGCTATGAGGGCTTTCTAAAAAAGATGTTTTTGGATTTGAGAATGATCAAGCAGGACGAGTATTACGGGGACGATATTAGAATAGGTAGGATACTTAATCCGCAGTACATCAAGAAAAATAAGAATGTATTTTATAAAATAAACACTTCTGCCAAAAAAAGAGAGAATTTAGCCGAACAGCTTTGGGAAATGTGGCACGAAGGTAGGAATCAGGTGTTCCACTACTTTCCTCACAACTTTAGAAAGCTTAGTTATAACGAGGCTTTAGAGTTGATCGAGGGTTTGCTCAAAGCCATGAGCGACGCTGCCGAAAATTTTGACTTAGCATCTGTAAAAAATAAGTAGGGTCATGACAAAAACTAAATCACAAATTAAAGAAAATGAAGGTAAAAAAGTAGCTGTGGGGCTAAGTGGCGGGGTTGATTCGTCTGTGGCCGCCTTATTGTTAAAAGAGCAGGGCTATGATGTGACCGGAGTTTACTTAAAGTGTTACGAAAAGGACGGTGTGGGCTGCGAGTCTGATAAAGATAGGGTATCGGCCGTGACGGTTTGCAGCCATTTGGGGATTAAATTTGAGTACTTAAACTATGTCAAGGAATACAGCCAGCGTGTTATTGACTACTTTTTTGATGAGTATAGGAAGGGTCGAACGCCAAATCCGGATATTATTTGCAATACTGATATCAAATTTGGTTTGTTTTTAGATTGGGCTATGCATAAGGGGTTCGATTATATAGCCACGGGGCATTATGCGCGGGTTGTAGGCGGTGACGACGCGAAAGAGAACGCAGAGGGCATGGTGAGGCTTTTAAAAGGCAAGGATGATAGCAAGGACCAATCTTACTTTTTGTATCGACTGAACCAAAAGCAGCTTTCCCGGGTTTTGTTTCCTTTGGGTGACCTTACCAAGGACGAAGTAAGGAAAATAGCTAAAAAGGCTGGTCTAAGCACGTTTGATAAGCCCGACAGCCAGGGTATTTGTTTTATCGGCGAAGTAGATATCAAGGAGTTTTTAAAGCAAAGGATCGAGCCAAAAAAAGGAAAAGTCTTCCATGTTGACGGTAGCGAAATAGGTGAGCACGAGGGCGCCTGGTTTTATACTATTGGCCAGCGGCACGGTTTCGAAGTTAAAAAGTATTATGGTTTACCTTTGTATGTGGCGGCTAAGGATGTAGAGAATAACAGGCTTACTGTGGGCTTTGCCAAGGACGTGCTAAAAAAGGAATTTGTGATTGGAGAATTGCATTGGATCTCGGGCGAGGAACCTACAGAACTGGCAAAAAACAAACCACTACCCTGCCAGATGCGTATTCGACACTTAGGAAATATCCACGAGGCAAACCTTACCAAATGTGATGGTGGCGTGATTAACGTAGAAATGGAAGAACCTTCTTTTGGGGTAGCGCCCGGGCAGAGCGCTGTGGTTTATCAGGGAGATGTGGTGTTGGGTGGTGGGATTATTGTGCAATAAAGCACAGTTACAGAGTTAAAAAGCCACTGTAAATGTATTTCGGGACACTCTTAGATTATCCTTCCACCTATTTTGTGTGTCTATTCGTACGATTTGGGAGTTTGTAAGTTCCAGATTTCCTGCCATATCCTCAGACCTAAAAAGTAGAGTAGTAACTCCTTCAGTATTTAGTAAGAACGGTTCGTTATAAATTTCCCAATCCAAACCATCGTTGAGTGAGTAAAAAGTGTTTTTTATACCTAAATTTGAGTTATCTTGAACAGAAATTGTGACGGTTGGGTGTTGCAAGTACCACTTTCCATCAAATTCTACGTCCAGCAACAGTGAGCTTAACGGCGGTTCCGGGTACTTCTTTTCCCCCATTACAGCAAAATGAGACATGTGAGTAGCCTCCGCCGTGAGTTTATTTTGTAAATGATCATAAATGGTAGGAAGGGGATCCCAACTTTGACGAATTTTATCCCACACAAAAACTTTTAGAGTATCTTTGATAATATGCTCAAGATTTAAGTCAGTTAGATCAATTGAGATGGAGACGCGAGTATCGGTGCCTGTAATCCCCTCTTCGTAGTGATTCTCAGCCGTTAGGGAAAATGATGTGCCTTCAACATAGTCTAGATAGTACTGCGAAAAAGGAATATACGGTTTTAGGTAGTTTATAATCATAGCCGTAAACAAATTGTCTCCAAGATCGTTGACGTTAAAGGATATGGTTTTATTTCCGAGTGTTAACGTGCTTTCAGTTTCTTGTATGTAGCGCTTAATAATAGGTGTGACATAACTCCAAAGATAGCTACTTTCAGTTCCCACATGTCCGCCTAGGATGTCCTGCCAAGAATAATTTGGCCACGGGTCTTGACGGTACGAATCTAGCCAAGCGAATGGATCGACCAAGCCATCCGGATAATCGTCAAAAACACTGTTGAAGTCACTATCTTTTAGCACCCCAAAATGAAGATGAGGACCGGTGGTTTTCCCTGTCATACCAACCATTCCTACGGGTGTACCGGATTCGACCCAAACTTTGTCAGAGCTACTGTTGGAAATGAGCCCGTTTTGCTGAAGGTGCATATAAACAGTTTGATAGCCGTTAGCGTGGTCTATTTTGATGGAATGTCCGCACCATTGGCAGTAATAATAATGAGCCCAACCGGGAGCGGCCGCCAGGACTTCCGTACCATAAGGCAGTGCAAAATCTATGCCGTTGTGGGAGCTATAGAAGTAGTCTGAAGCACTTTCGTTGAAGCCAAAAAAGCTGATGATATCGTTTTGAAACTCAGGCGGTTCTTGGTGAAACGAATATCCTGTTAACGGGAATTGGTGGTCAAAATAAGCCGTAATCTTGTCGGTGAGTTCCCGCGGAGAGTTTTGGTGCCAGGGAATTTGCAGAAAGTTTTCTTGTGCCGGTGAGTTGGTAGGGATCGAATATCTGTATATGCCATCAACTTCGGTGCTAATAAAAAAGTAAGCCGGTTCGGCGTAAAGTAGCTTAATATCTTTCATTCTTATGCCGGGGTCTAGGTCAGTGACTTGCCAGGTCTCGCCGCGATTGGTGGTTTTGTAGAAGTTGTAAGTATGAGTTATGGTATCGATTTTCTGTACGTAAATGGTATTTTTGAATTCAATCATTTTACCGGTAGGGTAATCGCCCCAACTGGTTAATCGGAGCCAAGTTTCACCCCGATCAAGTGACTTAAAGACGCCTCTGCTGTTTTGTGTTCCTGCCAAAACCAAATCTTCCGAGATCAAAAATGTGTGGATCTGCTCCCCTGCCAGCTGTGGGATTTCGATCCAGGTGTTGCCATTATCTAGGGATTTATAAATGTTAGTGGGGGTCGAAGCTAATGCCAGGCCGTCACCGGCGGTTATGTTTACTATTTGAGGCCCGGTCCAGCCCGTGCCGTTGCCTATCTTTTGTTGCCACGATTGACCTTGGTCTTTTGATATCCAAAGACCGTGGTTGTAGCCTCCTGTGAAAATGGTTTCGTCAAAGACCTCAACGTTTGATGTGCTAAAATTCGGACCAACCCGCTGAAAAGTTTGACCTTTGTCTAAAGACTTAAATAATCCTGTTTGACCATCTACTGAATAATAGGTTGAGGCGTAAATTGCCGTATTATCGTGTGCTAGATCTGTGATTCCTCTTTCGGAAAGGCCAAGCTCAGTCCAAGTTTCTCCAAGATTTCTGCTTAAGAAGAGACCGTTGTATGGGTTTAACCACGGTCTACCGTCAAATTCACCTACCAAAATACCATATGGCAAAATTTCAATGGCTGATGTTCTTGTGGAATCCGGAGAGCGTTTCAGCAGCGCGCCCTCTGATTGTGCTACAGAGTACTTAGTAATTAGGGAACCTAATAGAAGTATTACAACCAAAAAAACTGAGATTTTGAAGGCGCGCATATATACTAACTACCATTGTGATATAATGCGAGCAATACTAAAGCCTCTAATCTAAAAAGAAACTATAGTGCTGACAAGGAGAGTGTGTAATGCCTAAGGAAATTAGGAAAGATGCGGTTGTTGTCTATATGGAGGGAAACCCCATCACTGGTAATCCCCTGGTTGGACAGCCAGAGTACGCCCTGGAAATGATAGGAGACTTTATATCAAACTACAAGGAAAACTGTGACGTACACGTGACGACTGTTGTTGTTACTCACAGCTACAAAATAGCGTGGGATTCAGTAGATATGCTCGAGGAAAGATTAGCGTTTATTATGTCAGACAGCCATGTCTTTGCCATGGAGGTTAAGGACGCAAGTGAAGCTCCTGTACTTTGGGCGTTGGATATAGCCACTGATTATTCGCTAGCCTTTGAACAACTGAGAATCATTAACGAACGCGATGAGAAAAAGCGAAAAGTAATGGAGGCATCAAAAATATCTTAAACATACTAAAGACCCCTGTTTTACAACTAAACCGGGGTCTTCCTCTTTTTATGTTACTCTACTGTATAATCACCAAGAACTAAATTTATTGGTAGACAAAGGAGATAGAAATGAATACGGACGCACGAAACATAGTGCTTATATACATTAAGTACTTGCCCGGTGATTTTGAATCAAAAAAGGACTACGACGCTCTTTTGACCAGTTTCAGAAATGAGTTAGGATGGACCTTCTTAGACAAGATATTTATCGTGGTTAAGACTCTTGATGAGGCAAAAAAAGTTCGTTCCGAAAACATTGATAAGTTACGTCTGGTTATATCAACTAGGTCAGCATTTTTTGAGAAAATATCAAAATTCGCGCCCTACAAATATGTAGAAATCTATGCCGACGAAGTAAACTTAAAAAATATATATCAGATAGTTCGAGAATCCTAAGTAGGGACCCCAGTTTACACAAATAAACCGGGGTCTTCCTCTTTTTATACCACTCTAATGTATAATCACCATGTGCCAAATCTTATATCGACACTAAAATCTAAAAACCCGGATCTCAAAGAAGCGGAAGTAATAGGCATTCTTCACATTATCTATTCTAAGGAGAATCTAACCAGCAATGAGCTAATCCAGCTAACCGGTCTTCCTAAAAAAGTATTAGTCGATTTCAAGTCGTCTATCAGAGAATACCTCAAAGACACAAACGAAGACGCTATAGAACTTACAAACGAGGCCACTGACGCATTTGGCAAGCTTGAACTTAAGCCCTATAAATGGTCCATCTTAGAGGTCAGCCAACTAGACGACATAGAAAACAGGCTCACGCAACTCAGACAGAAATATACTTTCAGTGAAAAACGTGAATATGATCAGTTTTTCGCTACGGCCAAATCATCTGTCGGTAAAGCAAAAATGTTGATTGATAAAGGCTTGGATTTAGGCGCCAACATAGCTTTAATCGGTGATGACGATTTAGTGTCTTTAGCCTTGGTCATGATGTCGCCCCACATAAATTCCATCAAAGTTTTTGATATTGATGATGAAATTCCCAGCGCCATAAATAAAGCGGTAACAGAGCTTGGCACGGGGGCGAATAAAATTACCACCCAATACTATGACGCCAGACAACCTCTTTCCAAAACTGACCTTAACAAATATGACGTGGTGCTAATCGACCCGCCCTATACCAAAGCCGGAGCGCAGCTATTTTTACATAGATCAATTGAACTTCTAAAAAGGAAAAATACGTATGATGGCAGTTACATCCTGCTTAACTTTGGAGCCGGTTTTAAAAACCCGGAAATTGAAAATAAGATCCAACAGGTCGTGACAAATTTTGGCTTAGTAATCGAAGACAAGATTTACAAATATACCAGGTACGAAGGTGCCCCTACCGTTGGAAGCGCCAGTTCAATGTACGTGCTAAAAACCACACCTTTTACTTCAGTTGGAAAAAGTATTCTGCCGGAACAAATCTATACCTTTGAGGATACGGATGAGGAAAAGTTTCCATTTACTGATCATTACACCTTCAAAATTAGTCAGGTTCCCGCTCAGATCTTAAATTCAAAGACACAATTGCAAAAGATTTTCGGCGAATTCTGCCGTATGCACAAATTAAAAGTAGTAAATACCGCGGTGGAAAAATTCAAAGGCGGGGGTATTAGTTTCACTTACGTATTAGCCACCTCTAATCTTAATGTGCATACCTGGCCCGAAAAAGGAGCCGTGCACATAGATTTACTGACCTGTGCGCCTATCCAAAACAAGCAGGCGCTGGGGGAAAATCTTTCCAGATTACTGAAAACCAAACACATTGAGATCAGGTGGATCGAATAAAATTTCACTAATTTATACCTTGCGCAGACCCCATTTTTAGTGTATACATTCTCTGTATCATGTCTATCTTTTATGGACATGGAAGCACGAAATCGAACATTTAAAAATCAATATATAGCCACCGCTTTATGTATCTTTCGAGATTCATAAGGCAAAAAGAATGTTTTTTTGAGAATTTGATCCTGGTTCAGGGTGAACGCTAGCGGC
>CAZHRD010000037.1:0-3270 GCA_964533985.1 uncultured Candidatus Saccharibacteria bacterium
GGTGGAGGCGTTAAATAAGTGGAATTGAGTACTGCTTTTTAAATTTTTGAATTGTTTTTCATCAAATTGGAGCTTGATATACTCCTGGGTTAATTTGTTGGCATAAACCGGTACATTTAGCTGCTGTAACAGATAAGGTACAGCGGCAAAGTGGTCGGCGTGTGCGTGGCTGATAAATAGCCCTCTTACTTTATGCGAATTTTCCAGCAAGTAGGTCATATCGGGCACAATAAAATCGACCCCAAATGCGTCACCTTCCGGAAATCCTATCCCAAAGTCCACGGCAATAATATCGTCCCCATACTCATACACCGTCAGGTTTTTAGTGACGCTATCACCGATAGCAATAAATTTTAATACTTTGTCTTTTTCTGTTTTTGTAAATTTCATATAATTTTACGTTCTCTTGCTCAAAACAACGACAGCTGATTTTCGTCAATGTCCTCGTTAATCACAAATTTGTTACTTTTGTTGTTTATACTTTCCAGCACAACCGGTATCTTCATAAAATCCTCTTCTAAAGCTCTTAGCATACCGGGATTACGCAAACCGGCCGCCGGATGATACACCGGATAAATATAATATTTGTCTGCCTTTATTAAGTTGCCCCTATTTTTGGAAATGGTGCCCTCTTTATAAAAATGAGTCATGGCAAATCTTCCCAGAGTCACAATTAGCTTTGGTTCGATGGTTTTTAGCTGCAGTGACAGGTAAGGGCTGCAGGCTCTAATTTCATCAGGATTCGGGTCCCTATTTTCCGGTGGTCGGTGTTTGATGATGTTACCTATCCAAACTTCTTCCCGTTTATAGCCGATCTTTCCTAATAGATTTTCCAAAAGCGCACCTGCCCTCCCCACAAACGGTCTTCCGGTCTGATCTTCGTTGGCTCCCGGAGCTTCTCCTATAAAAATAAGCTGAGAGTTTATGTTACCTTCCCCGGGAACGGCATTTTTAGCTTGCTCATATAACCGGCACTCCTTACAATTTCTCACGTTTTTTTCTATCTGTTGCATCAATTCCTCTTTGTTCATGTGATGATTCCCAGGTTAAGTAAAATTTCCAAGATTTTCATGGTAATCCTTCTTTTACCCTTTTGGTAAATTTTCTCGGCTAAGAAATTGGCTTCCAGATACGACATCCAGAAATGCTCGTCGTATTGGGTTTTTTTGATATCAAGTTCACTGCTTTCAACGCGAAGATATAAACTTTTCCCAGCATGTTGACCTCATTGCCGGCATCATCGGCTAGTTTCTCCACCTCATGTCTACCCGGTTTAAACTCCATGCGGTCTTCATCAATATATTTTATGTCTTCATAATTAACTTTTTTGGCAAAATCTTCGCCCAACTCCTCCACCATCATTCTCCTTAAAGCTTCTTTGGGCTCTTCTTTGTTATCGATCCTACCCTGAGGTAGCTGCCACAGTTTATAATCCTTTTTATACACTAAAAGCACGGTTTTATTGTGCACCAAACAAGCCACCACACCAGGTCTGAAACCCTCTTTTCTATACTGATCTAATTTCTCAAGAGTTGGTTTTTCCATAACTTTCTTATCTTGGAAGATAATGCTTTAGATTATCCTCGGTCAAATGTACTTTTTGGGCAGAGCCTTCCACGATCTGTTTGGCGACTTTTCGGCAAATAGCCTCAAGCGTGCGGCTTAAACTTCTTATACCTGTATCATACCCAAATGGGCGCACAATTCCAGGCCATAGATCATCGTCAATGGTCAGCTCCCCTTCCTGTAAACCCGATTTCTCAAAGATTTGAGGCATGAGATAATTTCTGGCAATCATAATTTTCTCTTCGTCAGTATATGAAGGCATTTTTATGACTTCCATCCTATCCATTAAAGCCGTGCTAATAGTGCCGGTGTTGTTAGCGGAACATATGAATAAAACCTCAGATAGGTCAACGGGAAAGTCCAAGTAGTGATCTCTAAATTCGTGATTTTGTTCAGGGTCCAGAATTTCCAACAAAATGGCCATGATATCACTGAGTAAACCCTTTTCTCCACTGGCTTTGTCAATTTCGTCCAATAAAATAACCGGATTTCTGACTTGAGTCTTCATGAGGGCTTTAATGATCTGCCCGGGCTCAGCCTCCGGATAGGCTTTACTTCTGCCTCTTAATTCTAAGGTCGAACCAATACCACCCATAGCTATGCGCACAAACTTCCTACCCAAAGCTTCGGAAATAGATCGAGCCAAAGTAGTTTTACCCACACCCTGCAATCCTACAAAAAGCAAGACCGGGGTTTTGGCGAACATTTCCCCTCCCCTCTCCTTTATCAATATCAAGGTGGCCAAATATTCAGAAATTATTTCCTTCACATCCTCCATACCGTAGTGCGTGGAATCCAAGAGCTGCTTAGTTTTATCCAAATCCAGCGTGTCCTCAGTTTTTGCGCTCCAGGGAATTTGAGACACAATTTCTATGTATCGTGATAAAATATCAAACTCAGACGAATAGTGGCCAAGCTGAGCCATTCTATTTAGCCTGTTTACCATCCTCTCAAGCTTGTCTTCTAAAAGAGGCGGCAAACCGGAAATCCCGGCAATGGTTTTTGACAACACCTCTAATTCTTCAAAAATGAATTGATCTTTATCACTCACGGTTGTTCCTTATCACAAATTTGGTAAGTTTTTGAGCGACTATATCTTTCAATAATTCTGAAGTCTCACTGTCAGGCTGGAAATTAGTCATCATTTCCCCGAGTGCATTTACATCACTATTTATATCTACAAATATGAGCTGGCCATCTTTTGGCACTGTTGCCCCATTTATTCTGGTTTTTGGATTTTGCGCGATGTTCCTGGCCAAACCTTTCGAGGCATCCGTCACTTCCTGGATCATTTCCTCCTTGTTGGTTACTACTAAAACATCGTCCACCTTTTTAATGAATTTGCCTGCTACTTTAATATCCTCAAAAGTTTTATCCGCTACTTGGGCATCTTTCAAGTAAATAATGGAGGTAATAACCCAAGTACTACCCTCTTTTTTACCCATGGTGACAAACCTACCCTCTACATACGGCGCCACACCAGCCAGGACCTCACTAGAAACAGACGCCCCAAAATAACGTCCATAAAAATCAACAATGTCGCTGCCAATAATATAAAAGTCAGTTTCATAAGGGATATATTTTATGATATTCTCATTGGCCAGGTTGATATTAATTTGAGGTAAATTTAGGTCAAATGAATTTGGTTTTGTAACTTCCGTTTGTGCCGTCGTCTGGATCTGAACATCCTCAGTTTTTTCTTTT
>CAZHRD010000037.1:3280-6831 GCA_964533985.1 uncultured Candidatus Saccharibacteria bacterium
TTAAAAATTCTTTACTCTCGTTTTCAGATTCTTTTTTCTTTTCTAAAATCCATTCTAGTCAAATAGATCACACCTACCGCCAATATCCCTATTAATACAACCGCCACAAAACCTATCGTGAGCTGTTTGTTTAAAGCCTTATTACTGACCTTGATCTTCTTTTCCTTTTTTGGCTTTTTTTGTTTTTTACCGGAAGTTTGAGGCACAAATTCGAGCACCCTGGTACTAAAAGTGTCATTCACCATAATAAGACTATCGTCAAGTTTATGACCACAGGAAAGACAAAAATGTGAATTGTTGTCTTCTAAGGGTGTATTACAACTAGGGCAGATTCTTTTCATTTATCAAATTTTACCATCATTTCTACCTATTGTTGCGTCTATTATTCCTGTTATCTCCACCGCGTCCGCCTGTGCTACGACCACCTGAGCTGCGTCCGCCGCGTGCACTTCGTGAACCACGCGTATCCCGTGAACCCCGTGAGTCTCTACCGCCGCTATCGCCACCGTCGCCGCTATCACCACTATCATCTCCGCTACGTGGTTGCAAAGCTTTCATTGATAAACTCATTTTTCCGTCACGCGAAACTTCTAAGACCTTAACTTTAACTTGATCTCCGGCCTTAATGACGTCATCGATACTTGTAACGTAGTCGTTTGAGATCTCACTTATGTGTAAAAGTCCGGTTTTACCGGGTAGGATCTCTACAAAAGCGCCAAAATCCACCACTTCTTCCACCACACCGTCAAAGATCTCACCGGCTTGTACTTCACGCACCAGGTTAGCCACGATCTCAACCGCTTTCAAAACACTTTCCTTGTCAGTTGAGGAAGCTACCACAGTCCCGTCATCATCGATGGAGATTTCGGCACCGGTTTTTTCTTGGATTTCTTTGATGGTCTTACCGCCGGAGCCTATGACCATACCAATTTTATCCGGATCGATCTTAACGCTAGCGGTTTTGGGGGCAAATTCTGATACTTCTTCTTTTGGTTTGGTGATGATTTTTTCCATCTCATCCAAAACATGCATTCTTCCCTCTTTTGATTGTTCGATAATCTTTGGCAACAAATTAAAAGGAATGCCATCGGCTTTCATATCACACTGAATAGCCGTCACACCGTTTCTGGTACCTGTCATTTTGAAGTCCAACAGGCCAAAAGCATCTTCCATATAAGCCAGATCGGTCATGATCAAATATTTCTCGAATTTCTTGTCAGCCATTAAGCCAACCCCAATACCGCCCACCGCCTCCGTGATGGGTACACCAGCATCCATAAGGGCTAATGAAGAACCGCAGGTGGCCGCCATAGAGGTAGAGCCGCTTGACGACAAGGTTTCAGATACCAATAAAATCATGTAAGGGAAATCCTCCTGATTAGGAACAACCGGTCTTAAGGCATTTTCAGCTATCATACCGTGCCCGATCTCTCTGTTTTTGGGATAACCCATACGTCCGGTTTCTCCACTGGAATAAGGAGGAAAATTGTAATAGTGAAGATACTTCTTGGTTCTTTCGCCATACATATCCTGAATTATCAATTCCTGAGACGGAGAAGCCAGCGTAGCCACAGTCATAACCTGAGTTACACCTCTGGAAAATAAAGCACTTCCGTGAGTTCTTGGCAACACACCAATTTCGCATGAGATGGGTCTAACTTCTTTGATACCCCTCCCATCAGGTCTTTTTTCCGTATCTAATATCATTTTCCCAAGTGTGGTCTTTTTTATAGCCTCAACGGCTATGGCCATGTCAATTTTCTTGTATTTTCCCTCTAAAGCTACATAAACCTCTTCTAAGATCTCGGCTAACTTTTCACTCATATCTTCTTTATCAAAACCCTCTTTCATGACATCATAGATCTTTTTCTCCGCTATTTTGGACACATCGGCCATGAGATCTTCAGCGATCATTCTGGGCTCGTACTCCATCTTCTTACCTTCCGGGTTTATTTCCTTGGCAAAATCCAAAATAAACTTTTGTAAGTCGTCACAATTATTTCTGGCAAACTCAATCGCACCTAAAATCTTTTCTTCAGGTACGATATTGGCTTCCGCTTCCAAAGCTAGGAATCTCTTATCGTCTCCTACAAAAGACACGGTCAGATCCAGATCGCTTTTTTCATGAAGCAGACTCAAGCTGGGAGATAAAATGTATTCTCCGTCGGCGTAACCTACTCGGGAAGGTACTAAAGGTCCGTGCCAAGGAATATCCGAAGCATGCAAAGCGGCTGACACCGCGATCATACTTAATAGTTTGGGATCGCAATTGTCATCCAGCGATAAAACGGTAGCTACTACCTGCACTTCATTATAAAAATCGGAAGGGAAAAGAGGTCTAGTAGCATGGTCAATAGCCCGACCGGCAATAATAGCCTCATCGGTTTGTCGGCCGTCTCTTTTTTGGAACCTTGAACTTTTTATAGTGCCGCTGGCATAGAATTTCTCAATGTAATTTATACTTAACGGGAAGTAATCTATATCGGCGTTATATTCTCCAGACACAACTGTAACCAACACGGTCGTATCCCCATAACTTGCTTTTACCGACATATTGGTCAGGGTGGCCAATTTACCGGTCTCCAGACTTAGCTTTTTTCCAGCCAAATCAAACTCTTTTTTTATTATTTTTTTGTTTTCCATTTGTTTTTAGGGGTACTTATGATTTATAGGATTAAGAACTGAGATACTTCTTACGAATTGTTCGTAAAGAATATTCCACTTCCTAATCACTACACATCTAAATATCTTCCTTAACTTTCTACTTTAAATTTTTACTTTAACTTATTACTTGAGATCCAATTTTTTTGCAACTGAATCATATCTGTCTTCGTCCTTTTTCTTAAGATAGGCAATCAGTCTTCTTCTTTTGTTAACCATTTGTAAAAGCCCTCTTCGGGAATGGTTATCCTTTTTGTGTGCTTTTAGATGGTCCGAAAGCTTTGCGATCCTTTCGGTCAACAAAGAAATCTGCACTTCTGGTGAACCTGTGTCACCGGCGTGCACTTGACTAGACTTGATTATTTTTGCCTTTTTTTCGCTTTGTAAAGCCATAAACTCTTGCTATGATAACAAACTTTATTGACTATTTCAACCTATATTTGGGCCTTCCCTAGCAATAATACCTTCCAAGAGGGCTTTAGCCGCTTTTTGGTTAATATTAAGTCCCCAATCGGACACTTTGCTCATAATTAGTTGGGATAAGCTATTGACCGAATTATCGACCACATTCACAAACCCAAATCTCTCGTTTTTCTCAGTATTATCAATATTGATTATTCTGGAGGTTTTTGAGGACGAATCTAAATTTCTAAAGGTTGAACCTAGATCCGATACGTTTTGAGCCCCCACTACAAATAAAATATCGAATTCAAAACCGGTAATTTTAGATCTTACCTTTTCGTTTTTATCAAAATCGTCCGGAATTGGGTTTATGGTCAAGTACAACACATCATTGTCAGTGGAATAATTCACTTTTGAGGCGTCGGTATTGGAGTAGTCAATAGAGACCAATAAGCTTCTTTTTTTGACATCGCTGGTAATCTCCTCGG
>CAZHRD010000038.1:0-6747 GCA_964533985.1 uncultured Candidatus Saccharibacteria bacterium
TATAAATAACATCGTCCACTCTATTGTCGGGAATCCGCTCTAAAACCCGCTCTATGGTCTCTCCGTGAGGATCCAGCATACCCACGCCATGGCCGTTAACAATATCCTGTGTAATCATGGTTTCAAACAAAGTTGATTTTCCGGTACCTGACTTCCCAATGACATACATATGCCTTAATCGGTCATCGCCCTCAGATAGACCAAATTTTGTCCTTTGACTTCTAAATACCGTTTCACCAATAAAATTACAATCTTTGGTAGGCAAATTTGAAGGCGGTTCGGTCTTTCTGGAGTAGACCCATGAAATATTAGGCGTGCCCGTGTTGCCTGAAGGAAAATGGAAAACCGTAGCCAACTCTTCCACATTTAGTATGAATGAGTTATCCGGTTCGAATAATCTTTGTTTATATTTATCAAGATAAGAAGTCTTATTAACTTTGGTGTCCGATTCGAAGCTATTTAAATTAGCCGATGAGAGCTGTTGGAAAGATGCCAGTACCAGCCTTAATTTATTCTCAGCCTTAGCGGTATTATTGGCCGCGGCCACTATCCTGATCTCAACCTCATACCCCATTCGACCCAATTTATTTTCAATAGCTTGGATTTGGAGCTCCTGCGTAGAGGTCAGTCTAACCCGGTCATCTTTCCCTGCGGATTTTCCCTCTTCCAACCCCTCCTGGTACTTAAACCACCCTGTGGCCACCCCACCCGCAATTCCCACTAATTCTTTGCCGGCACTTTTTAAAGCTGTCCCAAAAAATGACGGGCCCCGTTTTGATATATCCAAACCATCTCTAATGGCGTTGGTATAGGCATACCCGTCTTCCTGCCACACATCGGCCAGGGGTCGCACCAAATATTGAAGCATGATGGTCTCATCGTTTTCTATTTCCGAAAGAACTGATGTGATGGAAGTCAACGGATCGACTTCCAAATCTTTATATGATTTTATGGGAAAGTAGTCTGCTTCTTTTAAACTAAGAGTAGCAATTTCATAAGCAGATTCTTCCAAATTAAGATTGTTAGCGTAGTCCTCCACCACTTTTATCTGGGCTTCCGGATACTGCGCGTAGATTTGCCCTTCCACAAATTTAACTATGCTGCTTGGCACAACAACATAAAATCTTAATCCGCCGGTTTTATTAGAAATGATTTCGAATGAAAAATGCTCTTGAAGATGAGCCTCGTTACGTAGTAATCCATGTAAAGAAGCGAACAGGTTTTCGGCACCCAAGGGAGATACTTGCGGGTCATCTGATTCCTCACTTGATTTAAGGATCTTGACCTCTAAAACTTCCAAACCACCCTCTAAAGCCACGTTTTCGTGAGTGGTGGTGGACACTCTTCTAAAAATAATAAACAAAACAATAATAACGATAAAAACGCCTGCTATTATTAAAAATATATTCATCATTAATCTCCTATAGGTCCTTTCGCATGCGGTCTGCTCTTGTCAACACAACACCCGCCCAAAATTCGGAGCGGGTGTCGGAAAGGAGAGAGACATGTGACCGTATTATCTTACAGTAACCCCGCAAAGTCAAGTCCGAGTATGATCGTGATGTCGGACCGATTTATCTCACTTTCCGAAAAACCCTCAATATCAGAATACAAAATTATGTTATTTATGCCAAATATTTCAGAAATAATTCTCGTACTCTCGGACGTCGGGTCGTCAACAATTAAAAGACTATTTTCGTAACTTTCGTCGGTATTTCCGGTGGCCACTACCCTACCCCCAAAATTTCTTATCACTCTAGTACCAAAATTTGCCACTCCGGGCTCATCGCTGCCATTTAATACGGCGATGCTTTTCTTTTCTCTCGATAAAGCCAAATCAAACGTCAGGTCCATCAATTCCTCATCTAGTATGCTGGGGTTGCTAAGATAGGTCTCCCCTATTTGGGTGTGCAAGATCCTATCCTGCGGTAACGAACTGGTGAATTTGTAAATATTAAAAAGTTCTCTTAAAGAAAGATCAGTCGATATCATTTCTTTTAGTTTGATCAGGTCGGCGTTGCTTGTTACCTCCAGCTTTCCGCTAAAAAGTGACTTTGTAGCACTTTCGGCTCCGCTTTCGACCAAAATGTATCTGTCAACCGGAAAAGCCAACAATTTAAAAACTGACTGAGACATGATTTGACCGCCTTCAGTCAGCGTGCCGTTGCCCATCATACTCAAGGCTAAGACATTTGAGAGCGGTTCTTCCGAGAACCTTCCCGGTACATCGATCACCACATCAACCGGAATCTCATAGATAACTGTTTTTAGCGTACTTCTATCAAACACATAGAGGGATAACTCTTTTACCAGCAATGGTTCGGCCTCAAAATCATCCACAGCAATAAAGACGGTTGTAAATAGGTCATTCGATAATATATCGCGACTGGAAACAGAAAAGGCAGAAGCATATTCTTGGGTAATTTTTTTGTAAAACAAGTATCCCGATAAAAAGACACCGGACATCAAAAATAGAGACGCCACCACTAAGATTTGCTTAATCTGTGTTTGTCGTATTTTCTTTTTTTCGGAAGCACTCTTACGGGAACTGCTTGAGTTCCTTTTTTTCCGGGCAGACTGTTTAGGCATCTACTCCGATTGTACCAATTTTTAGTGGGGTTTTGAATAAAAATCTGTAAACAGTTTGGGAAGGGGTGCTTCAAAAAATAGTTCGTTTTGGGTTTTAGGGTGATTAAAACGTATTTTCCAGGCGTGTAACATCAAGCGGTTAAATGAGGATTCAAATTTTTCAAACTGTTTTTTGGTCATATAGATGGGGTCGGCTATGATCGGGTGCCCCAAAGCCGATAGGTGCACTCTTATCTGATGAGTGCGTCCGGTTTTTGGATAACATCGTACCCAACATAATTTATCCTCCTCAAACTCAATCACCTCATCAACTTCAAACCTGGTTTCAGCTTTTCTGCCACCGTCTACCACAGCCATTTTTACTCTATTCTCTGGGTTTCGATCAATGGGCGCGTCAACCTCTATAATTGGTTCGATTAACTCCCCTAACACCAAGGCTAAATATTCCTTTTCTACCTCTCTATTCTTAAATTGATTTTTTAGATTATGAAAAGAGTCATCGTCCTTGGCCACCAGTAAAACTCCGGAAGTATCTTTGTCCAATCGGTGTACAATACCCATTCGGTTTATAAATTCAGAATCACCGGCGTCACTAGTCGTACCAAACTTCTTTTGTAATTCATCTTGAATAGTTCCGTCGGGTGTGGTCTCAGACACATTTACCACCACACCGGAGGGCTTATTTATAATAAGTAGGAAATCGTCCTCAAAAAGTATATCGAGATCCGGCTGCTTAGGACTCGTCAACGAAGACATACTTTTTCACCGCCAAAACAACCTCATTAGGGGTCACATTAGCTTTTACTAAAAACTCTTTAACTCCGAGACTTAAACAAGTATCCCTTACCCTGTTATCATCCAAATTGGTTAGGATCAGCACCGGCTTATCTTTTGTCATCGGATCCTGCTTCATTCTTTTTAGAAGCTCTATGCCATCAAGTCTTGGCAACATGATATCTAAAAGTAGCAGATCCCAGTCGCCATTAATGACCGCGTCCAAACCCTGCTTACCTTCAGACTCTTCAATCATCTCATAACCTGACTCTTTCAAGATATCGGAATACATGGCTCGAATATTTGTTTCGTCTTCAATGATTAAGATTCTTTTGCTCATATATGAACACTCTCCATAAAACTAATACTAAACCTATTGTAATACATAGGTCGGCTAAATTAAACCTAAACAAGTTAAAAAAGTTTATATTATCCAAAACACAGGTTCGGTTGATACGTGTGTAAAGGTTGTAAACACCGCCTATGAGAATCAAAGCCAGCCCTATACGTGCAAACAACTCTTTGTATGTCTTAAGCACAAAAAATGCTAATAAAACCATAACAAGGGCGCTAGCCACGTGGTGCATAGGCAAGCTGATGTAGTTTTGTAGGAAATACGAACAGTTAAGATTTAGCACTTTCAAGGTTGGCGCATTTTAAACACTTAGTGGCTTCGGGGTAAACCTCAAGCCTGGCTTTATCTATTTCTTGACCACAAACTTCGCAAATTCCATATTCTCCCTTTTCCATTTTTCCCAGCGCTCTCCTCACCTGCTCCTGCATAAAACCAATACTCTTCTTTTTGATATCAATCTCTGTTTTGGCACGGTCCTCCAAGATAGCCTCATCAATCTCTTCTGCGTTACCGGTGTCTCTACCCTCTTGCAAATAAGGATCTTCTTCGATTAATTTTTGTTGTTCATCTTTTAATCTTTTGTCTTTTGAAAGTAGCAATCCTTTGATTTTTGCCATAAGTTCAAATTTTAATTTGTTGTTAGCCATTTTTTGTTTGCTCCTGATAAATAAGTTGACAATACTGATTGTAATCAATGATATATAAAATATCAAATAAGTGTTCGACATGAAAAAATTTTGACCCATGAGAGCAGCAAGTAGCAAAAATGCGGAAAAAGTCGCCCCGGAGAACGTTTTGTTCCTGGTGTAATAAGCTACCAAAAAGGCGACCGCATAGGCTGATAGATAAATATAGGACGATGTATCTTTAGCTAAATAAGCTTGGCTAAAAAAGACGACCACCGATAATGAAAAAAACAAAAATGAGAAGATGTCCAGAAATCTATATACCGACCATTTCCATTTTTTAGTAAGCATTTTGTAGGCTATGAGAGTGCCGGTCACAAACGATGACGCTAAAACAAAACCTTGATTTTGTTCGATTTGGTAATAATAGAAAGAAAGATAGCGTATTAAAAAGTGTAATCCTATCAAATAAGCCACCGATAAAAAATAGACATCAAACACTTTCTCTTTATCAAACCCGTCCTTGACCGATTCCCACCAAATCACAAACAGCGTGATGAGTCCTAAAACAAAAACAGCCACATAATAAGCGGGAAAAGTGATGACTTTTAGATCTATGGTTTCCGGTATGATCATTTTTTATGGTTAGGCTTTTGAAACGTATTCGCCGGTGGTTGTGTTAATTTTAATCTTGTCCCCGTTTTTTGCAAACGAAGGCACTTTTACTTTGGTACCGTTGGTAAGGGTGGCCTCTTTATAAACATTCGAGACTGTGTTTCCTTTGTATCCGGGCGGTGTATCGGCTATCTCAAAGATCATAGTTTGTGGAAGTTCCAAGGACACCGGTTTCCCCTCAAAATATAACAACTGCACCAGTTCGCCTTCTTGCAGGAATTTCACGTTGCCCCCGATCACTTCTTTTCTGATCATAAACTGGTCGAAAGTATTCGGGTCCATAAAATAATATCCGCCATCCTGATATAGGTATTGGGCGTTTTTTCTCATGACATCCGCGTCTTCTACTTTAGAGGTGGATTTATATCTTTTTTCCAGAACCTGGTCCGTAAGAAGGTCTCGGGCGATCACTTTAACGGTGGCGCCTCCTCGAGCCGTTTTTGTGTGCTCGTATCTTTCTACTAACCAAGGATGGTTATCTTCTTTGAATATGGCACCTGTTTTTATACTTGTTGCTAACACTGTGGTATTATACCAAACTGCTTCAAGGGTAATGCTAATGAGTTGGTGCCGTGGGTGGGAGTCGAACCCACACGGGCTTTAAGGCCCAGTGGTTTTTGAGACCACCGCGTATACCGTTCCGCCACCACGGCTTATTTACACTATGGATTTTATCACAAATGGAAAAATGCTACTCCCCTTCCCCGCCGGCCTCCATACGTTCTTCTCTAGACACCTCAAAAAACTTAGTTCTGTCGGCTCTAAAAAATAGCTCCATCTCGCCGGTAGGTCCGTTTCTGTGCTTAGCAATGATCAATTTAGCGTTCTCTCTATCCTCATCATCGGGTCGATATAAGAATAAGACCACGTCTGCGTCCTGCTCAATAGAACCCGAGTCCCTTAGATCTGATAACTGCGGCCTTTTATCACCTCCACGTTGCTCAACCGCTCTTGATAACTGAGATACGGCTATAACCGGCACTTTCAATTCTCTAGCCAAATTCTTCAAAGATTGAGAAATATCCGATACTTCCTGCACACGACTTTCCTGCCTACGGCCCTTAACCAACTGCATGTAGTCCACAATGATCAAACCAATTTCCATATCCAACATTAATCTTCTCGCTTTGGTTCTCATCTCCAGCACGCTTTGCCCGGGTGTGTCATCAATAAAAATAGGCGCCTCGGCCAACTCCCCCGCTGCAATACCATACTTCTCAAAGTCTTCAGCTTCCAAATTACCGGTAGTTATCCTCCAGTTATCAATGTCTCCTTGTACCGATATCATCCTATCGACAATAGATTCTCTGCCCATTTCCAAAGAGAACAAGGCCACACCTACCCCATTTTCAACCGCTGCGTGTTGAGCAATATTAATAGCTAAAGAAGATTTTCCCACCGAAGGTCTAGCCGCCAACACGATCATATTTTCTTTTTGCAATCCCGAAAGCATTCTATCTAGAGTCTTTAAACCGGTGGGAATTCCCCTCAAAGCACCTTTGGTCTTGCTCAGCTCATCCAGTCTTTCAAAAGTGACCTCCAAAGTATCCTTAATAGGTATAAAGTCCTGATGTACCTTGTCTTGGGAGACAGAGTATAATAGTTGCTCGGATTCATCTAAAAGTTTGTCAACGTCAGATTCGTTAAAGGTCAGCTCACCGATTTCAGATGCGGCTGAGAGTAAAGCCCTCTTCACAGCCTCATCCCTAATGAGCTCGGCGTAATGAA
>CAZHRD010000039.1:0-6697 GCA_964533985.1 uncultured Candidatus Saccharibacteria bacterium
TGATTAAGTATGGTCAAAAAGATATTAAAGTCAAAAAAGAAAAATAGAACCTGCTACTTTACGGAAACCGGGAAGGAACCGGATTATAAAGATGTGTTGGTTTTAAAGAGATTTCTCACTGACAGACAGAAAATCATGCACCACAACTATTCAGGGTTAACTGAAAAGAATCAAAGAAAGCTTTCAAAAGAGGTCAAAAAAGCCAGATTCATGGCGCTAATCCCTTACACGGATAAGCATATGTAATGTGTTAATATAATTGTATGCCAATACTGTCCCTGAAATATGGCTCTTCAAATGTAAATGCTGTTTATGTCGGTGACAGTGGCGAAGTTTCCCCGTTTTTTTTAGGCTACGGATATTCAAAAGATCTCTACGCTCATTTTTACTCCGAACAAAATTTTTATGCGGATATTGTGGATCACATAATTTCTCAGCTCAAAGTGAGCAAAGAAGGTCTGCAGGTAATTGCTACAGGTTTTCCGACTGTACCGGCTATAGGCCAGGACTATGCCAGTTCGGTTACGCTTGATGAGCTTTTCAAAAAAGTGGATGATTTTGAGGTGGTGTGTCTTTCTAATGGGGCGGTTTTTACCCAAAATAACTATCTATCTTTCCGTGATAGTAAGAACACCAAATTCGGAAATATGGAAACCAACTACTTATTGAACCTTTCCATTTACAATAATGCTTTTCCCACCAGGCCGTCAGATTACAATCTGGTCCTATCTAATATTTGGGGCATGCTCAACGGCAATCGGGAAAATACAAAAGAACTTATGTTAAACAGTAAGCCAATCGTCTTTTTCGGTGATGTCTTTTACAAAGACCTTATTAATCATGATTTTGAGACTATTGCCTATTTATATTTCATTAGCATGGTGGTGAACCCGGGTGTATTTAACTTAAAAATTGATAACACAAATCTTTTGGCTCACTTTTTGCACCTGAAAAGTTTTAATGTTGATTACAGCAAGTATTATGAAAAGTTCGAACCTGAGATATTGGGCACTCTAGTTAATAGCCCGGGGGAGACGTCTTGCTTGGTATCTTCTGACTTGGGCACGTCTCAACTTGTGGACATCAAGAAAGATAGAATATTTTTTATTCCGTTAGAAAGTGGCGCCAACGCTAGGTTGGTTGTAAAGAGTGTTGAGTTAGGAAGCGTAGAAAAGACGGTTCGGGGAGGAAAACTTGGCATTATTATAGACACCAGACCCAAACATGAGATAGAAACTTATGATTACAACAATTTGCAGATGGACATAAATAATAATTTAAAAAATATCCACGAGATATTGGCAAAGCTATAATATGATCAATCAAAGTTTATACGTGCCAATCATAAAGAAATTGATTTATAAGGACAGCTTTTTGGTAGAACGAACTCTGCCGAAAGAAGGTCAGATCAGTGTTTCAGTAGGGGAGCAGGTTGACCCGTCCACAAGACTGGGTACATGCAAAGTTGTTTATGAAATGGTGAAGCTAGGAAGTAAGTTTAAAGCTGAAAAACAGGAAGCTGATTCGACTTATTACGCTGATGGAAGTTTTGTAGGTTCGGTGGGTAAAAAGAAGTTTTTCGCGCCCTTTAACGGCAATTTAGAGGAAACACCTGAGGGTTTTGTTTTCAAAGCCGAAAATATGGATTATTGGCTCATGCCAGGAGTATGGGGCGAAGTGGCTGATATCTCAAATAACAGGTCAGTGCTGATAAAGTCGCAGTCAGTTGACCTGCATGTACCGGTCGCCCGGGGTAAGCCGTTTTCAGGCGAGCTGATAATATTTCCCAATCCTTCCGAAATGCTGGCCGAACAGTATTTCCATAATTATATTAAGTCCCCCAACGGAAAAATTGTGTATGTAGGTAATCATCTTAATATAGAATTAGCCGAAAAAGCTCATCAGATGGGTTTATTGGCCTTGTTGGCGGGAAGTGCTACTAAAGAGGCCTATGATTTTGTTGAGGAGCAGGGCATGTCGCTGGGTTTGTTCGTCGGTTTTGGGAAGATTAATACGCCTGATATGATCTATCAGTTCATTAATGATATCACCAATAGGTACGTCTTTTTGTTGGTCGATAAAAACACCCTTCAGATACCGGTACCCACTGAAAATGAATTCGAACAAAATGGCAAACCGAGTAAAATATTAAAATTTGTTAGAAAAGATACCATCGTGCAGGTGCTAAACTCGGAGAATTTTGGTCAAATAGGTACGGTTGACAGAGTCACAAAATCGGGTATATTTGTAAAGTTGCACGAGAATAATCAAGAAGTAGAAGTTAGCCCCCCAAATATTCTCATCATTGAGTAATTTACGTTCGGACAGATACCTATGAGCTCAAAAGCTAAATTTCAAAGATTATTAATAACGGTTCTTATTGCCATAAGCTTTTTTTATGGCGGTTTTTATTATGGCAAAAGAGGTTATGAAGTTGAGGTAAAAAGAAATCCCCCTGAAATAAAAGTTATCAATAGAAATCCCGGCGACCAAGAAGTAGATTTTGAACTGTTTTGGAAAGTGTGGGATTTGGTGCAAACAGACTATTTAAATAGACCGGTTGATGGGCAGAAGATGTTGTATGGGGCAATTTCTGGTATGGTGGAGTCCTTGGGTGATCCTTATACAGCTTTCTTGCCGCCGGAAATAAACGAAGCCGTAACAGATAGCTTAAATAGTACCTATCATGGCATTGGGGCTGAGCTGGGGTTAAAGGACGGGCAGCTGATCATAGTAGCGCCGCTTGACGGTTCGCCGGCCAAGGAGGCAGGTATAAAAGCTGGAGATGCCATACTCAAAATAGAAGGTGAAAGTACAGCCGGAATCAGCATAACTGAGGCTGTAGCCAAGATCAGAGGTGAAGCAGGTACAATTAGTACATTAGAGATAGGTAGGGAGAATGAGAGCCCCCAAGAAATAAAGATAAAAAGAGATGTTATTAAAGTGGACAGCGTGACCTGGAAGGATGAGGGTGACGGGACCGCTTATATTAGAATTAGCCGGTTCGGTCAGGATACTAATGAGGAGTGGGGAAAGGTTGTTAAAGAAGTGGTGGTGCAGATGGATCAGCTCGACGCCATTGTGCTGGACCTAAGAGGTAATCCCGGCGGTTATATGATGAGCGCCATTCATATTGCGGGCGAATTTTTTAGCAATAAAACGGTTTTGATTCAACAGTCCGCTACCGGTGAGGAGATCGAATATCCGGCACAAAGAACCATGGGGCAATTTAAGGACGTACCGGGTGTGTTTGTGTTAGTGGATGAGGGCAGTGCCTCTGCCTCAGAGATTTTAGCAGCCGCTCTGCAGAAACAGGTTAAAGCGGTTCTAATAGGGAAAAAGACTTTTGGGAAGGGCACTATTCAGGATGCTAAGGATTTTGAAGATGGCTCGGGCATTCACATTACCACTAACAAGTGGCTTACACCCTCAAAGGTGTGGGTTCATGGTGTGGGGATAGAACCTGATATCGAAGTTGAGATAACCAAGGAAGATGTGGAGAACCAAAATGACACGCAACTAAACAAGGCTTTGGAATTGGCTAAAGAGATTTAAATCTGGTTACTCTTGGTTGCTAAGGGTTTGTAAGATTTCGTCTATACCCCCATTTAAAATATTCGGCAAATTATGCCAGTTTTTCTTGACTCTATGATCTGTAAGCCTGTCTTGAGGGAAGTTGTAGGTACGAATTTTCTCAGCGCGTTCGCCCGAGCCGACTTGGCTTGACCTGAGCTCGGAGACATTGCTTACCTGTTGTTGTTTCATTTCCTCATAAATTCTTGAGTTAAGCATGCTAAGAGCCTTGTCTCTGTTTCTACCCTGTGTTCTTTCTTCCTGACATTCGACTACAAGGCCGGTAGGAAGGTGGGTGGCTCTGACAGCTGTAGAGACCTTGTTAACATTTTGTCCGCCTGCGCCACCGCTTCTAAAAAAGTCCCATTTAATATCTTCGGGATTGATCTCAAAGTTTATTTTTTTGATTTCAGGTAGGACAGCAACGGTAGCGGTTGAGGTGTGGATCCTACCACTGGCTTCAGTTATTGGCACTCTTTGCACTCTGTGTACGCCTGATTCGTGATTTAGAAGGTTGTAAATGTCTTTGCCCTGAATGCTGGCGGTGACTGTTTTTAAACCGCCGGAGGGGTTTTCGGATCTGAAATACTCATTTACCTTGAAGTTATGGTTTTCAGCAAACCTAAGGTACATTCTGTAGAGGTCAGCCGCAAAAATACCGGCCTCATCGCCACCGGTGCCGGCCCTGACTTCTAAAATAGCTGCATTCGGATTAATGGAGACCCCGGATGACTCTTCTTCAACTTCATCCGAGTAGTCAGTATCGATAGTTTCCAGGGATTTATTTAGATCGCTCAGCTGATTTTCCAAAGAAAGTATTTCCTGACGGGCCATATTTTTCATCTCCTCGTTATCAGTTGAGGACAATAACTGCTTATTCTCTTCAATAAGGTTGTTAATTCGCGTAATTTCATTATTAAAATTTTGTTTAACTTGATCCATGGTATGAGAAATCTATGATGTTTGTTTTCTGGCTTCTTCTAGCATCTCTTTGAGGGTGGGTTGTGAGGTGGTATCGGTTTTGACCTTACTTTTGGCGGCTTTGACCTTTTTGAGCTCATCGGCTTTTTGTTTCTTGCCTTGGGCAACTTTTTGCTTTTTGACAAATTTGTCGATCCTACCTTCGGTGTCAACAAATTTTTGATGACCGGTATAAAAAGGGTGGCACATACTGCATATTTCCACGCTCATGGAGTCCAGCGTTGAAATAGTGGTAAAAGAATTACCACAGGCGCATGTCACCACACAGGTTTTATTCACTTTTGGATGTATACCTTCTTTCATAACAGGTGAGAGTATATCAACTTTTCTTTTCTTCGGCAATCAAAACTCCCAAGGCGATCACCGCAATACCAAACAGCATATACTGGTTAGGCAGTTCCTTAAGTAAAATATAGGCGAAAGGCAACGTAAATACCGGCTGTAAGTAACTAAATAGGGCTGTATCCTTGATCTCTATTTTTGTTAGGCTCCATTCAAAGAGATAATAGGCCACGATTGAAGAAAATACAGACATGTACACAATGCCCAAAATTGGTCCTAAAGTAAGGCTACTGAGACTAAATGATACCGGCCCAAAATATCCTCCCATTTCCAAGACAGCTAGGGGGATAAAAGTGAGCAGGCCCACGTAAAAAGATAAAGACATGATGAGCATAGGGGAGTAGCGTTTTTTCATAGGTTTGACGTGGATGAACTTAAGAGTGCGCTTTATATTGTCCGAATTGATGCCCATGGTGATCTTCGACCAGATTATATGCAATAGAAAGGACAAACTGTAGGCCACTATGAGAAGGTTCCCAAAAACTCTAAGTTCTGCGTCATGACTAAAGCTTCGGTTGTTGAGTATAGGTTCGACAGCCACAAATAGGGTACCCAGCGTAGCTACGACCATACCCAACTTTACGTGGTTGTTGATCTTTTCGTGGTAAAAATAGTGACCAGCCAGTACGGATAGAATCGGGCCCAGCATGCTTATGATAGTGGCGTCTATAGCGGTGGTGTATTCAAGTCCCACAAAAACCAAGATGAGGCTGGTCTGAGAAAATATACCTAGTAAGAGTATCTTGAAATAATCTTGCTTTACAATAGACGAGGTTTTTAGAAGACGATATGTATATGGAAATATCAAAACGCATACTATTAGTAATCGTAAAAATAAGAAAGTATAAGGAGGGACGGTCTGTCCGGTTAATTTGATGACAGGACCGGCAGCGGCCCAGATCACATAAGCGATGATAATAGCTGAGTAATGAGCTGATAAGGATGGGGCAGATCGTTTTATCATAACAAGTAAATAATACAACATTTCCTCGAATTTTTAAGCCCCATCATAAGACAAAACCCGCCTCATCACAAAAAATGGTGCTACCCCAAAAGGCTTATGTTTGTTAATATGTCCGTATGGAAATTACATACATCGGACACTCATGTTTTAAGATAAAGGGTAAAGATACAACTTTGGTGATCGATCCCTATGATCCCAAAATGACAGGTTACAAGCTGCCGAGTTTGTCGGCTGATGTGGTGCTGACCTCACACGAACACGCTGACCATGCATACTTGGAAGGTGTGAAGGATTATAAACTATTGATCGAGACCCCGGGAGAGTATGAAGTTGCCGGTACGTTCGTATATGGTATTAAGACCTACCATGATGCGCAACAAGGCAAGGAGAGGGGGTTGAACACTATTTTCCAAATAGTCATGGACGAGTTCAATTTATTGCACCTAGGCGATCTGGGGCATGAGTTATCAACTGAGACACTTGAAAAGATACCGGATATTGATGTTTTAATGATTCCGGTGGGGGGAGTTTATACCGTTGATGCTAAAACAGCCGTGAAGGTGATATCGGCCATAGAACCAGCTATTGTCATCCCCATGCACTACCAAACCAAAGATCTGACCGGGTTAAAAGACAAACTTGATGATGTAAAAGTGTTTTTGGAAGAAATAGGGGACGAAGAAAACGGCGTCAAAAAAATCGATAAATTGACTATAAAGTCAAAATCAGATATACCTGATGAAAGCGAAGTTTACATATTAAGCCCACAGCATTAAAAATTAATGGCGAATCAAGAAAATATACAAGGCAGAGCTCAGAGCCGGGCTCATATACCTC
>CAZHRD010000040.1:0-3714 GCA_964533985.1 uncultured Candidatus Saccharibacteria bacterium
TTGTTTGGGCAGGCTCAATTTGGTTTGACAGTTGATATTGTAGGTTATGTTTTAGCATATATAGGACTGGTAAGCGTAATTTTGAGAGGATTTCTATTGGGTCGAATAATTGACCGCTTCCACGAGAATAATATTGTTAAGTTTGGTTTTTTATCGAACATGACGGGCCTGATAATTATTGCCTTATCCCACAACATACCCATGCTTTTTGTAGCCGCTACCTTCTTTTCTGTGGGCTCAGGCCTGCTTAGACCAACGCTGATGGGAGAAATATCAAGAAGTGCCGATAAAAACAGGCAAGGTGAAGTTATGGGCGTAGCAGGCTCCCTTGGCAGTATTGCCCAAATCTTTGGTCCTATAATAGGTGGTTTTGCTTTAACCTATATTTGCGCGCCCAGCTTGCCTATTTTAGCTGTAATAATTTCTTTGGTTGGCTTTATTACGTACTCCAACTATAAGAAACCTATAGTATAGATGCGCTTGGTTTGACATTGTCCCCCAACTTGTGTAAATTAATGCTGCTAGCTCCCTGCTAGTATTTTTTTGGTAATATATTTTTACCAAAAATCCAAATAATAGAAAAAGGAGGAGGAGAACTTTGAAATTTTAAAGACCTATAATCTAACGTTGTTAGTGAAGGAGGTGATACAGCTCAAAATAGTAGAGTTTTGCCCGAATATCAAGCCTAGACTGAGTTTGGAGGACAGAAATGACTAAAAAGTTGTTTAGCAGATCTTTGCTGATTGCAGTGGTAGCAATCTTGCTCATTGCATCCACAACCCTAGCATGTAGCTATGGGCTGCATCTGAACGCCTCGAGCAATGATTGTGAAACCATCTCCGCCAGTGGCTACGCCTCTGCCAGCGACAGAAACGTCAAACTCATGGCCGAGTTGTATGTGGACGGTAACTTGAAAGATACCGAAGTCTACACTACCACCGGCAGTGACAAAACAGCCAACGTGTCCTGGAGCGGAGCTGCATCCCCGGGAAACCACACTGTATTGATTATCGGATACAAATGGGAACAAACCGGTTCTGAAACCTACACCTATGAAAAAACAGGCGACTACAGTGGCAGCCGTGTTTATATCAATTTCAAAGACGGTGATCGAAAAATTGATATTATCGGCCAAAACGGATATGTTGTCACCGGTGTTTGGATGAAGGTTGAAAACGACGGCCAAAGCGGTTACGTCTACAAAGGATCAGGGAACTTTTACAACTATGATCCTTACGGAAGGGACATTGAACAGGTTAAAGTGACCGTCTCCAAGGCCATTTACGGCTTTGTAGAATTTGACCGGACTGATAAAGACGTCCCTGTCGACACGTGCCTTGTCCAGGGATTCAAAGCGCACCAGGCTTACCTGGAAGATGAATGCGCGGGAATAAAACGAGTGGTTAACCTGTACGAAGGTCCTCCAGGAAATCCCTATCAGACCCTGTTAGGAACTCACTACAATGTGACCATTCCGTTCACCAACCCGTTCGCGCTTGAAACCATTCCTGGCGATAGCATTGCTCTGCCGGCTGGTTTTGGCGGCCCCGCCGTTTTTGCCCCCATGGCCGAACCCGCAAACTGCCAAGTACCGCACGAAACTGAAGCGTGGTACGAAAAGGACTGCGATGGATGGAAAGTCGGATACAAGCTTGATGGTGAGATAACTGTCACCAAAACCGGCACTTGGGGAAATCCTTATGGTCCTGAGCATATCGCAGAGGTTGTTGAAGTTCCAATCCCAGAAGGCGAACTTGGAACCAAGATGCTCTGGATTGACTTCGACAAGGACATCGACTGCATCAGCTGTGAAACACATGTGGATCACTACCTGGCTGAGGTACACCCCGCAACAGAGCCAACGATACCTTTGATGACCAATCCTCAAGGACAGCCCTTCTGCGCCGTTGCCGTTCCTGGCGAGGGTGTAGAACCTGATTTGGGTCGTGTCGCCATGGCATGCTCCAAATGTCTCGACCAGGTTGACGGCGGATACATCTTTGTGGGTGAACCCGGCGCCGTAGGCGAAGCTGTCGTCTGGAATAGGTGCTGGTCCCCCGAAGAAGGTTACAAAGTCTTCTACACTTGGCAGGGTAGATACTGGAAACCTGGCCCCGATGATGTGGAGAAATTCACTCCAACCGGTCGTAATCCGGATTGCCCTCGCATCGAAGGTTGTTCAGACTGGATCAGAGAACAAGTTCCCGAACTGTTCCCAGCTCCACCTGAAGAGTAACCAAATAGGTACTATGTACACCTATGCTTTAAAAGAAACCCATTCTCCTAGGAGAATGGCAGATGTATAAGATGCAAAACTAGCATCTGACTGTCACACAAGTGACCCCTTTTTCTCTATATGAGACTAAGGGGTCCTTTTTTTGCCCAAATCCCTAAATCTAGTTGCTAGCTTCTGCAGTAGGAGCTTCCGAAGTTTTCACCTCACCCAAAACCTCATCAACAATCTCCACCTTAATCCCCCCACTCAATTTCAAAACCAGATTAATAATAGCTCCACCAATAAAACCCACCAATAATCCCATCAACGCGTACAACAAGGGGGCACCAATAAGTACGGCCCAACCAAACCCGCCACCAAAATTCGCGGCTAAGCTCTCCTCACCGAAAGTATTTGCATTCTGCCCCATGATCAAGGTTGGCAAGCCTATGGCCAAACCCATGATCAAACCAAGTAAACCCATATATAAAGCATTGAATTTTGCAAAAGACTTAATGCCTATTTTTTTAAATATTCGCACAAAAAATCACCTCCCTTGTTTAATTATAAGGTAATTTCGTAAATCGCTCACTCTTTTACATCCCCACACTTTCACGGTTCAAAAAATATATAATATAGCTATGTTGTTTAAGAAAAAATTCGACCCAAAAAAAGTCACGCCTCTTTCCAAAGGCTTGGCCCTGGCACTTTTCATAGCTATGCCTTTCATTGGGTTCTGTCTAGGTATGAGGTATCAAAAAACCGTGGATAAGATTGAGATCTACAGGTTGGAGATAGAAAATAGCGTCCTTAAAAGTGTCGATCAAAAATTAAAGAATTGATCTTTCCGCTTTCACAAAACGGCTGAAAACATTGACTAAAAGATGGAGAATTAAACCGGCGATGATGGTAACGGTAGCATAATAAAGTCCCACTCTAAAAAACGTGCTTTGAACCACCACCACACCCAAAATCCAAGATAGCTGATCATATGGGTACCAAAGTTTTCCCGGTTTTATTCCCCTCTGACGCTTAAAAAAGCTTTTAACCATGTCGAAACCTAGTGCGCCCATACCTAACGCCAAACCGTAATACCAAGGAAAATCCAACATATTAGGTTCTAACCCTCCAAAAACTATATTTGGGAACTCTACCATGATGAAAGTCTGTAATACGTAAGTTAAGTGCGCAAATAATAAACCCGTGATAACCCAACTCACCGTTTTTTCCCAACCTAAAATTCGCTTACCTTTGTATCTTTTCTTTAAATCTAGCGGACGGCTTAAACGTGGAAATAATCTAAACGCCAGTGGCGGGGTCAAATCAGCCATAGCACCCGGTAAACCAAACCAAATGGCAGCGAGCAGTAGATAGAGCATGTAATTATTATATCTTTTTTTGGTGCTGTAAAAAATAGTCGGATGTGAATCGGATGAAAATGGCTACTCTTTGCTTGTTTTAATCGAGTTTTGTAATATATTAAGTTAGCTACAGGTTTT
>CAZHRD010000040.1:3814-6673 GCA_964533985.1 uncultured Candidatus Saccharibacteria bacterium
TCGGGGTGTAGCTCAGTTGGTAGAGTGCGCCGTTCGGGACGGCGAGGTCGGCGGTTCGAGTCCGCCCACCCCGACCAACATAATTCGAAACATAACTTAGATGGAATTTACCCCTAATTAAAGTAAAATATCTTTAAGAGATGCCAAATAGAAAAATACGATTTTTTATCTATCTACTTATAATAATGGCAATTTTTGTTTGCCGCCCGACACGTCTAAAAGCCAACGCCTGGATTGGTACAGGTATAGCTAGTCTAAAAGGTACACAAACCACCTCTCCTACCGCACCTAATAACTTTAACCAAAGCACTCCTTATGCCATTGTTTGGAGTAGTTCTAATTTAGATACTAATTTTTATACACATGACCCATCCGGTTCTTATCCAGAGAGATTATATGTGGACCAGACAGGTGATTATCTAGTTTCCTTAACAGCGCCTTATGCTACGGCAGACTCAGAACAAAGAGAACAAATCCAAATGGAAGTCTATGTAAACGGATCGGCCGCTTCCGGAGCAATTGGAGGTTCTTCGTATATAAGAAACTTAAACAATCATACTGAAGCGTCTGATCATGTAGCTGTAATGCTCGATGGCCTGGCCTCAGGAGACTACATTGAGGTTTTTGTTTGGTTAACAGGCATTGCCGGGGATGTAGCCATCAACGGTACAGCTAGTATGTATGTTGAACATGTACCCCTCACACGTACTGTATTTAGTGGAACAGCCACACAAACCAATGCCCCGTCATCAGCTACTAACCTAAATCAGAGCACAGCCTATGAACTTGAGTGGACTGAGGTGAGGGAAGACTCAGGCTTTACTCATAGTGACGTTACAAATCCTGAAAATATACAACTAGACTCAAGCGGATATTATCTGCTTTTTGTTAATGTCCCTGTCTATGACAGTAGTGGCACAGACCGTCAAAGTGTGATGGTCATCCCACAATTGGATGGTACTACGGTAGATGGCGGAAATGCAAAGCAAGGATACCTACGAGATCAAAGCTCCTACAATGATTATTCTTCTGTCCATTGGTCCGGGGTGATCCATGCTACCAGCAACAATCAGGTTCTTACAGTGCAGACGGTCCAAAACTCCTCAGGAGGCACCACAACTGTGCCATCAGGAAAGACCGCCTCAATTTATGTGGAGGAGCTGGGTGCCTCGGCAACTAATATGATAGCTTTGCGAGGAACTGACCTAACCGGAGGAACAGATTGGAACGTTGACCCAAAACAAAGTATCAAATGGGAAACAAACGTTTTAAAAGACTCCTCTGTTTTTACGCATAGCACCTCCAGCAACGCCCACCAAATTGAAGTGGAAAAAGCCGGAGATTATCTTTTAACCTTCAATGACTCAATGGGCACAAGTACCGTCCAGAGAATAGCTAATAAGATCACGGTGCAAGTTGACGGAACGGACGAGACCGGGGCCATTGTCACTACACACTATATCAGGGGCCAATCATACAACCATTACGAATCGTCCGGGTCTCTTGTAATTTTTCTAGAAGATTTATTACCTAATCAAATTATCACGGTGAGCACGGAGATTGAAGCTAACACAGGCACACTTAACGACAATCAAGATGCGCTATTATTCTTATGGTACAAAGGTCGAACAGAGTCTTATACTTCCCAACTTCATTATAGATGGAGAAATAACACCACTGATCTTAATACTTCCGGCGGTTGGATCGCGGCCGAAGACACAATCTGGGACGCAGCCGCCAGAAACAGCACATACAGGTTAAGAGTAGGTATCGCGAATGTGGGAGACTCAGCAGAATCTTCAGGTAGAACCTATGAGCTTCAATATGGAGAGAAACTTACAACCTGTGAGGATATTTCCTCTTGGACGGGCGTAGCAGACTCTGCCGATGAGTTTGATATGTCCGCCACGGCTTATATTGACCCGGATGGCGAATCCGTTACATCATCTTTACTGGCTAATGCAGAAAGCTACACATTTGTAAACGGATATGGGCAAGATGTTACTGATACCACCGCCTCAGTTGGAGGTCTTTCTTCTATCAACTTTACCGAACTTGAGTACAGCATAAAACCTACTGCTAGTGCACCCTACGAAACAACTTATTGTTTTAGGGTATACGACACAACAGCCGGAGCACCCATCGATGACTATACAAACTATGCCGAACTGCAAATAAGATCCCCCCATATAGAGCAGCTGCACTACCGATGGAGAGATGACTCAACTGATCTAAACAGCGACGGGGGTTGGATAGCCGACGAAGACAGCGACCCTCCCTACGAGGTTTCAGTTGATGATACTTTTAGATTGAGATTTGATGTGGCAAACACAGGTTCTATTTCAGAAGAAGCCGGTCACGATTACAGAATTAAGTATGGAAAATTAGAAACCACCTGCGCGGCCATCACCACCTGGACTGGTGTGGGAGACTCCTCCGATGACTTTGACATGGTTGATTCGACCTATATTGACCCTGACGGAGAATCTACAACCTCCGAACTTTTGGATAATTCCGAAGGTTATTCATTTGATAACGGGGAGGGCCGGGATACATCGGATACGACAAGTGCGCTTGGCCCATTAACAAATTCGCACTACACAGAAATTGAGTACAGTATAAAACCAACCTCAAGTGTGTCACCCGGTACAACTTATTGTTTTAAAATAACTGTAGATAGTGGAAACGACCTAGAGGACTATTCTATATACCCAACCCTAAGTATGGAAGGCGGTTTTAAGGTGCAAAAAGTGATAGGTTCAATTTCCGGCACTTTGAGCAAAACGGAAACTATTGACACTATTTCAAGCCTGGAAAATGCGTTTTTAATGATGGACTTTACCGGCGGTTCTTCAGCTG
>CAZHRD010000041.1:0-6522 GCA_964533985.1 uncultured Candidatus Saccharibacteria bacterium
TCCCGATATTTTTCAAAAATATCCTAATGAACAACTTCTCATTACGACTATCTCATCTAATATCTCGAGAATGTACCAAATCATAGATGCCGCCGTTAAAGCCGGCAGAAAAGTGGTACCGGTAGGAAGATCGATCGAGCAATCAATTGATATTGCCAGAAATTTAGGCTATTTACCCTTTGGAGAAGACGTATTTTTAAGTGCCAAAAAGGTATTTGATAAGCCGCAACGAGACATAGTTTACATAATCGCCGGATGTTTTGGTCAAACAGGTTCTTCTTTATCAAGGGTCAGCACAGGTGAACACGCCCATGTGACGCTTAACCCCGGTGGTATTGTGATATTTTCATCTGAACCCAATCCCCCCGGTGTGGATGTAGACGTAGAGAGAGTCATTTCCGACATTATTTTAAGAGGCGGGGAAGTTATCGACTACCATGACAGAGATGATTTGCACGTCTCGGGGCATGGCCACAAAGAGGATCTACTCAAAGTGGCTTCTTTAGCCAAGCCTAAATATTTCATTCCCATTGGCGGAAGTATCAATCATATTCATTCGTACACTAAAATGGTCAGCCGCTTAGGTGTGAATAAGCATCAGGTGTTTGAGTTATTGGAAGGTGAGACAGTTGAATTTAGCCGTGGTGACGCCAAAATGGGTAAAAGATTGGAAGTGCACGATCTTTTAATTGATGGCACAAGCTTAGATTCGGTTGTTATAAAAGACCGCGAACAACTTTCAACTGACGGGGTTTTTGTGGTTATCGTTCCGGTTTCCAGTGAAACAAGGAGTGTTTTAGGAAAAGTCGATGTTGTCACTAGAGGTTTCATCTATGTTAAAGAATCCAAGGAACTTATGGGAAAGTCCAAGGATCTAGTCAATAAAATTTTAAGTAAGAATGGAAATACGGTCACAGACTGGAATAATCTAAAAAACAAGATAGAAAAGGACCTGCAGAAGTTTCTCAACAAAGAAACAGGTAGAAATCCTCTTGTTATGGCTCATTCCATTTTTATCTGAACCCTGTTATCATAGCATTAATGGCCAAGAGAGGCAGAAAAAAGAAATTTAAGGTCAATTTTAACGTCAGCCCCAGTACTTTGAGGTCAGTTTTAGCTATCGTCCTGTTGTTGCTTTCAGTTTTGATCGTTATTTCCTTTTTAGTGCCTGACTATTTTATAAATCAAAAGATCCAATTAGTGACAAGAAAATTATTTGGGTATTCCGCCTGGATCATACCTTTTATCGCTGCCATCACAGGTTTGATCTTTATCGATGCGCTTAAACATAGAATCAAAGAGTTGAGGGTAGTATTGGGTTTAGTGGCGCTGTTAGTTGGAGTTTCGGGTATTTTGCATATTTTTATTCCTAGCGAAGGCGCCAAACAGGCCGCCATTAACGGTAGAGGAGGGGGTTATGTGGGCTATTTCATTGTTTCGTTCCTAAAAAGTATGGTGAGCATATATGGCGCCGCTATCATTTTGCTGGCTCTGTCAATTGTGGCGTTGATTTTGATCTTTAATATCGGGTTCGATCAGATGATCGAGTTTTACCGGGAAAAGGTCAAAACCGGAAAGCTATTTAAGAAAAAAGAGTCCGGGGAAGAAGATGAGATAGAATTGCAGGAGGGTATGGGCGAGTTTGATGAGGACGACGAGACTAAAAAACTTGGAAGTGTGCCGTTTGCGGAAAGTGCCCAAGCCGGAAAGAATGCCAAGAAGGTAGTGGAAGAATCATTTGAGATTGTACCTTCCATGGCCGAACCTCAGGTAGGTCATAAGGTTGTTATGGGTGACGAAGAAGGGAATGGCTCATTGATCAGTATAGCTCCGGGAGGTTTACCCTACACCGATAAAGTATGGAAGTTGCCTAGCTTTGATATTTTAGAGGATAGCCACAGCGGTCCTCCGGATACAGGTGATGTTGAGCACAATAAAAAAGTTATTAAGGAAACATTGGGATCTTTTGGAGTCCCGGCTACCATTGTTGATGTGCAGGTGGGACCGGCGGTAACGAAATACGCTTTGGAGACACCACCGGGCATCAAGATTGCTAAAGTGGCTAATTTGCAATACGACCTGGCGTTGGCACTGGCTTCCACGACCGGTTCGGTGAGGGTGGAAGCGCCTATTCCCGGTAAAGCTCTGATTGGTATCGAAGTTCCTAACAGAA
Organism: uncultured Candidatus Saccharibacteria bacterium; assembly: GCA_964533985.1. Classification (GTDB taxonomy): domain Bacteria; phylum Patescibacteriota; class WWE3; order UBA101185; family UBA10185; genus CAYSWS01. The sequence goes on from CAZHRD010000041.1 coordinate 2,174, forward strand.
CCAGATCTATAGTCGACTTCAAGTCCATGATATCGTCTGAGCAGATGAAAAACGCCAAATCCAAGATTACCATTGCCTTGGGTCAGGATGTGGGTGGCCTATCTCATGTCTATGATATAGGAAAAATGCCCCACCTCTTGATTGCGGGGGCGACTAACTCAGGCAAATCAATCTTTATTCATAATTTGCTTCTTTCTATTCTTTTTAGGGCCACACCCCAAGAAGTGAAACTTATTTTGATGGATTTTAAGCGCGGGGTGGAGCTTAACAACTATGAAGACATACCTCATTTATTGACACCGTTGGTAACAGACATAGAAAAAGCTCCGGCCGTTTTTAAATGGGCTGAAACTGAAATGGAACGAAGATTTAAGATGTTCCAAAGCGCCCGCGCCAAAAATATTGAAAGTTACAATGAGAAATCGGGTTTCCAGGCGTTGCCCTATATTTTGATTGTGGTTGACGAGCTGGCCGACATCATGATCATCGATCCGACCGCCGTTGAAAGAAGCATCATTAGACTGGCTCAATTAGCCCGAGCTACCGGTATACATTTGGTGTTGGCGGTTCAAAGACCTTCTGCCGAGGTTATCACCGGGCTAATCAAGGCCAATATCCCTTGTAGGATCGCCTTTAATGTTACCAGGCAAGTGGACTCAAGAGTTATTATCGATCAATCAGGGGCCGAAAAACTATTAGGTCAGGGTGATATGTTGTTTGTTCCTCCCGATAGACCAACGCCTATAAGGTTACAGGGAGCTTTCGTGTCTGATATTGAGAAGTCTAGAGTAACCGAGTTTCTTAAAGAACAGGGAGTAGCGCCTGAGTACAAAGAGGAGATATTGGATACACCCTCCGATGCGATCAGAGATAGAAGTATCGCCGCCGGTGGAGATTCCACGGACCCGCTTTATAAAGAAGCTTCGGAAATACTTATTGCCGCCGGAAAAGGTTCAGCCTCGTTGTTACAAAGGAGGTTATCTATTGGTTATGCCCGTGCCGCCAGAATAATTGACGAACTTGAGAAAAAGGGCATTGTAGGTCCAGCCCAAGGAAGCCGGGCTCGGGATGTGCTGGTTGATAGACTGCCTATGTCGGATGGCAGCTTAGATTTTGATATTGAAGATGACGCCGAAGATTTTGATGATTATGCGACCGACGAGTAAAATTATCCTGTCCAAACAAATATGAAAAGTATAGGCCAAATATTAAAGGCGGCTAGATTAAAAAAGAATTACACGGTTGAAGATGTGAATAAGTTTATTAAGGTCCACCCAAGGTATATCAAAGCCATGGAGGCTGATGACTATTCGGTTTTTGATGGGAAGGTCCATTCTAAAGGCTTCTTAAAAATATACTCCCAATTTCTAGAGCTTGATCAGGAAGAGTTATTGGCACTTTGGCGACGAGAGTACGCCATTACATTCGATGATGTAAAAAATGAGAAGTTGTTAAAAATAAAAGCCTTGGAGCCGGAAAAATTCATTATTACGCCGTCTACACTCATAGTCACGTTTGTGGGGACGCTCCTGTTTGGGTTTTTTCTGTACTTATTTTTTCAGTACCGGCAATATACAGATGCACCCACCATGGATATTTACTATCCTGGTGATAATATTGTCGTCAAACATGACATTTTAGATATTACCGGCAAAGCTGAACTAGATGCCGATGTGTTTATAAACAACCAAAAAATAATTGCCAATACGGATGGAAGTTTTCTTACCTCTATTAAACTTAGAGAGGGTATAAATACCATCAGCATCAAAAGTGTGAACAAATTAAATAAAGAAACTGAGGAAATTAGAAACATCATCTACCGGCCTGAAAAAGAGGAGATTGAAGAAGAGGTGGTGCCGGAAGGGACAGCTGATACACAAGTAATTCAGGAATAAAATTGATAAGATAGGACTATGTCAAAGAAAAAAGTCAGCAAAAAGGACAACAAAACTGAAAAACTTAACCGCCGATTGAAAGAAATAGTAAAAGCACAAGCAAAAAGTGGCATGAGAGGGGAGTATCTGGATGTGATCGTTGGCGCAGGAGAGCCGGATGCCTCGCAGCCCAAAAAACTCGATCAGCGGCTCCACCTAAACGTGATTAGAACCGACCTTATAAAGACAGGTTTATTTGTCATTTTTGTGGTGGTGTTGTTAATAATCCTGAAAAGATCCAATTTAGAGTTGAATTTGGGCATCTATAAATAGGTCTAGATTACCATCCAGTACACTTTCCGGATTTGTACTTTCCATATCTGTTCTTAAGTCTTTGACCAGTTTGTAAGGATGGAGGACGTAGTTTCTTATTTGGTTACCCCAACCGGGTGTGACATATTCTCCTTTGAGGTTGTCTTTTTCTTTCTTACTCCTATCAAGTTCCAGGGCATACAATTTTGACCTTAAGATTTTCATAGCGCCTTCTCTGTTTTTGCCTTGATATCTTTGACTTTGATTTTCCACCACGATTCCGGTGGGGACATGTTTTATTCTGACGGCCGTTGAAACTTTGTTAACATTTTGACCGCCCTTTCCTCCGGATCTAAAGGCTTCAAACTCAATATCTTCGTCTTTTATCTCCACTTGCGTGGCGTCATCGATAACAGGAATGACCTCTACCAGTGCAAATGAGGTCTGTCTGAGGCTGTCAGCATTAAAAGGGGACTGTCTTACCAACCTGTGCACGCCTGATTCATGTTTTAAAAATCCATAGCCGTATTTACCATCAACTTCAAAGGTTACGCTTTTTAATCCGGCTTCTTCGCCGGGTGTCTTGGAGATCACATCAACTTGCCAATGTTTTTTCTCAGCATACCGCAGATACATCCTTAGAAGCATATCAACCCAGTCCATAGCCTCTGTGCCGCCCTGTCCGGCGTGGATACTCACAATGGCGTTGTCCATATCATGTTTTCCGGAAAGAAACGATTTCAGTTCCAGTTTTTTGATTTCCTGCTCAAACTCTTGTGTGTTTTCATCGTTTTCCTCGTCCAGCATTAATTCCAACATGTCATAATCTTCTACATCCCGTTTCAGGTCAGCCAGATCCTGGGAAACTTTCTGACCGTCTTCCCAATCTTCCCATAGGCTTTCGTCCTTCATACGTTCCTCCAGCTTAGAGATCTTTTGGCGTTTATCGTCAATAAAAAGGCTTTTTTTCAGTTTTTCCAGACGTTCTTTTTGATCGTTCATAACTTTCCTATTATATCAGCAAACTAGATTGGGGTTTATTTAAGAATTTCTATGCCGAATTCAACTGCATCTCCTTGTTTGAGCTCTTTGGAGATGATCTTTTCGGCTAAATAGGTCTCGACCTCGTCTTCTACCACTCTTAGCAGGGGCCTGGCGCCCCACTCAGGGCTGAAACCACGTTCAACCAGCTCTTCCACCAACTCTTCGGTGAAAGTCAGTTTGATGTCATTTTCTTCAGCTTCATGGGCCACCCTTCTTAACATTAACCGTGCCACCTTCTTAACACTTTCATGAGATAGAGTTTTGTAAACGACAATGGCTGTAAATCTATTTAAAAACTCTGGTGCAAATTTATTTCTGACAGACTCCAAGGCTGAGGTTTCGATTTCTTCATAGCTGCCGCCCCTGTCGGTAATAGTTTGAATTTGTTTGGTGCCTACGTTGCTGGTGGCGATAATAATAGTATTGGTAAAACTGACGGTCTTGCCTGAAGCGTCGGTGAGCCGGCCGTCGTCTAAAACCTGCAAAAACACGGTCAAGATCTGATGATGAGCCTTTTCAATTTCGTCTAGTAAAATGACAGCGAAGGGTTTTGATCTGACAGCTTCGGTTAAAATACCCTTGGCTTCTCCGTCCGGAGATCCGATGAGCTTATTTATACTGTCAGCGGACTGGTACTCGCTCATATCCAGCCTGATCATGGCGTCTTCGTTCCCAAAATAAGTGGCGCTTAGGGTCTTAGCCGTTTTTGTTTTCCCCACACCCGTTGTGCCCACAAATAAAAAGCTGGCCATGGGTTTTTTTTCATCCCGCATGCCCACCCGCGCCCGTTTTAAGGCGGACGCTATTTTGTCTATGGAATGGTCCTGCCCGATGACCTCTTTTTTCATTTCCTCGGCGATATGCTGGAGTTTCTGGGATTCGTCTTCTGACATTTGGGTAACCGGAATGTGGGTCATATCAGAAACTACGATTTCCACCTCTTTTTTAGTAAGGACCCCCCGTTTGCCTTTGATGGTGGAGGCAGTTCGATTTAATATATCCAGGGCTTTATCAGGCATAACCCGGTCCTGAACCAGCTTTTCGGACAGGTCAATGATGCTTAAGAGTGAATTGACCGTGATGAGCACCTTTTGCTCCCTTTCTATTTTTGTGGCTTCG
>CAZHRD010000042.1:0-6250 GCA_964533985.1 uncultured Candidatus Saccharibacteria bacterium
CAAATAATTAAATAAATAATTAATTACAAATTTTAGCAGAGGTAGTTAACCAAAAAAAGCCCCTAAAATCAAGACTTTCCTTTAACTATTTCCTCTGTTATCTGTGAAGGGACTTCCTCGTAGTGACTTGGCTCCATGGTAAAGCTTGACCTACCCTGAGTTAAACCTCTTAGTTCAGTCGCGTATCCGAATGTTTCTCCTAAAGGGATCTTAGCGTCTACAATAGCAGTTGTGCCCTCAATGGTGGTTTTTTCTATCTTACCTCTTTTAGAGGAAATGTTTCCGATAATATCGCCCATGTGTTCTTCGGGACAAATAACCTCCAAACTCATGATAGGCTCTAAAAGGTAAGTGTCACCTTTGGCTTGAGCAGTTCTGAAAGCCCCGATAGCGGACATCTTGAAGGCTAACTCAGATGAGTCAACATCGTGGTAAGAACCATCGTACAAAGTGACTCTTATATCTGTCACCGGATAGCCGGCGATGCTTCCACTCTCAGCCGCTTCCTTAATACCCTTTTCCACACCCGGTATATATTCTTTTGGTATGGCACCCCCCACAATTTTATTCATGAATTCTAAACCGCTACCTCTTTCCAAGGGCTCCATGGTAATCAAGACATGACCGTACTGACCTCTACCACCGGTTTGTCTGATGTATTTGTTTTCAGCGTCAACCTTTCTTCGGATGGTTTCACGGTAGGCTACCTGAGGCTTACCCGTGTTGATTTCGACATTGAACTCTCTTTTCATACGATCGACAATAATTTCCAAATGAAGTTCGCCCATACCGTACAAAAGAGTTTCGCCTGTTTCCTGATTAGATTTAACTTTTAAAGTGGGGTCTTCCTCAAGGAACTTCTTTAAAACCTCGCCCAATCTATCGCGGTCGCTTTTAGTTTTAGGCTCCACAACCACCCCTATGACCGGTTCAGCAAAAGTAATGGATTCCAACAAAACCTGGTGGCTCTCATCGCAAAGTGTATCTCCCGTAACGGTATTTGATAATCCAATTACTGCCCCAATTTCTCCGGCTTTTATTTCAGTCAATTCCTCCCTATGATTAGCGTGCATTAAAAGTATGCGTCCTATTCTTTCTTTATTGCCGTTGGTCGAATTTATAGCGTAAGAACCGGCTTTAAGTCGGCCTGAGTAAACTCTAATATAGGTTAACCTCCCCACATAGGGATCGGTTTGTATTTTAAAAGCTAAGGCGGCGAAAGGCTCTTCAACCGTTTCGTCCAGCACATATGACTCACCGGTTTCCAAACTTTTTGCCACTACATTTTCCACATCTAAAGGTGCCGGTAAGTAGTCGATTACCACATCCAAAACGAACACGGCCGGTATACCTCTACCATCTCCTCCAAAAATAGGGAAGAATTCACCGGTTAAAACCGCTTTTCTTAAACATGTAATGATCTCTTCCTCGGTGATGTCCTCATCATTTAGGAATCTCTCCATTAAAGCATCGTCATATTCGACAATGGCTTCAACAAGTTTCTGTCTATACTCTAATGCCTTCTCTTTCATATCCTCGGGCACTTCTTCCTCAGTCAGCTCGTCCTGTTTAAGTTCAGAGTATGTATAGGCCTTCATCCTTATCAAATCAACGTTTCCTCTGATATCTTTTTCAAAACCTATGGGTAAAAATATGGGGTGGGCTTTGGGACTGAGTTTTTTTCTGATCGATTCAAGACTCTTATAAAAATCGCCCCCGGTCTGATTTATTTTGTTTATAAAACACACTCTCGGCACGCCATACTTATTGGCCTGTCGCCAAACTGTTTCAGACTGAGGCTCTACGCCCATTTTTCCGTCAAAAACCACCACAGCGCCGTCTAAAACCCGTAATGATCTCTCAACTTCAGCCGTAAAATCAACGTGACCGGGAGTATCAATAATGTTTATTCTATAATCCTTCCAAAAACAGGTCGTGGCCGCACTGGTAATAGTAATACCGCGTTCTCGTTCCTGATCCATCCAGTCCATTTGAGTGTCGCCGGTATGCACTTCACCAATTTTATGGGTTTTGCCTGTATAAAAAAGAATACTTTCAGTGGTGGTAGTCTTACCCGCATCAATATGCGCGATAATACCAATATTTCTTATCTTTTCCATGGGATATTCAGTTGTTATGTCTTTATTTTCAGCCATTTTTTTAATAATATGCGCTTTCCGGCGGAATTTAGCGCTAAAACACAAAGTTTATAATACTAAAACCGAGCGAAATGAGCAAATGCTCTATTAGATTCTGCAGTTTTATGGGTGTCGTCGCGTTTTCTGATAGAATCCCCAATGCCCTCATGAGCATCCATAATTTCTTTGTGCAACCTGGTAATCATATCCGTACCCGCCTTATTTCTGGCGGAATGCACAATCCATCTTAACGCCAAGGCTTCTGATCTATCGTATTTTAAAGGATAGGGAACCTGATAAGTAGCTCCGCCAATTCTTCTTGATCTGACCTCTTTGGTGGGCATAACATTTTTTACAGCTTCTTCGAATATTTGGAGGGCTTCTTTTCTGTCGTCCGAAAGTTTATCTAAGACACCATATACTATCGTTTCAGCCGTACTCTTTTTACCATCCAGCATAACCACTCTTATCATTCTGTTAACTACCTTGGATTTGTAGATGGGGTCGGCGGTTATCGGTCTTTTTTTAACTCGTTTTGATCTCATATCTGTTACCTCACGTTCCTAATCGGCCAATCTCTTGGCCCCATATTGTGATCTGGCACTCTTTCTACCCTCCACACCCATGAGGTCATAAACACCTCGGACAATGGTGTATTTTATACCCGGTAAATCTTTTACTCTTCCGCCCCTCACCAATACCACCGAGTGCTCCTGCAAACCGTGGCCTTCGCCCGGTATATAAGCCGTAACTTCTCGTCTATTGGATAATCTTACTCGGGCCACTTTTCTTAAAGCCGAATTCGGTTTTTTAGGAGTTTGAGTTTTTACCTGCAGACATACGCCTCTCTTAAAAGGTGCCCCAACATTCTCAAATTTTCTTTTTTTAGAATTATAAACCTCACCCAAAGCCGGGGTTTTTACTTTTCTAACTTTACTTTTTCTACCTTTTTTTACTAATTGGTTTATAGTTGGCATTTTATTCTTCCTTACTCTCTACAGCTCCGAAGTGTTCAGGCTCCGGTACTCTTTCAACGACTTTTTCTTTAATAATATCTTCGCCGTCAACTGTTAGTGACTGAATTTTCCTTCCAATGATAACATTTTCCTTTAAGCTGCGAAGGTAATCTACTTTACCAGAGGCGGCCGCATCGGTCAAAATATTGCTGGTGTGAATAAATGAGGCAGCGGCCAAGAAACTGTCGCTTACCAGTGACGATTTTGTGATTCCTAATAAGTAAAGCTCGGCTACGGCGGGTTCTCCACCTTCGGCAAGCACTTTCTCATTTTCTTCCAAGAAACTGTCTCTTGAAACCTGCTCGTCAATTAAAAATTCGGTGTCGCCGCTTTCAGTGATGCGGACGTTCTTAAACATCTGCTTCACGATTACTTCAACGTGCTTGTCATTTAGGTTAACTCCTTGAGAAGCATAAACGTTTTGAACACCATCAATAATATATTTTTGAGTTTCTCTGACACCGGCTACACTCATAAGATCCCTAAGATCCAAGTGCCCAGCCGTAAGCTTATCGCCTCTTTTTACGCTGGCTTCATCCTCAACAATAATCTCTGACATAGGATCTACTTCATATTCCTTGATGGTTTCTTCACCGTCCACATCTGTACCTTTAACAATAATGTTTCTCTCATCGCCGGCAGTATGAATCCTTACCTCGCCATCAATCTCACTCATAGTGGCTAACGACTTAGGTGTTCTGGCCTCAACCAACTCCTCGACTCTTGGTAAGCCTTGCGTAATATCTTTTCCGGCCACACCACCGGTGTGGAAGGTTCTCATAGTTAATTGTGTACCCGGTTCCCCAATTGATTGGGCGGCGGCTACACCCACAGCGCTACCTACCATAACTTTATCGTTACTCATAAGATCCAAACCGTAGCATTTTTGACAAATACCGCGTCTGGTTTCGCAACCTAGGGGTGACCTGATAAGAATTTCCTCAGCCCCTGATTGTTCTATCTTTTCTATGTTTTCATAGACCAGCATTTCTCCGGCTTTGGCAATAACTTTACCTTTGACCTTAACATCTTCAGCCAGATATCGGCCTTTGACTCTATTGGCGAAATCCTGCAACATAGTGCCTTCCCCAACTTTCATTTTTCTGCCGTTCTCTGTACCACAATCTTCCTCCTGAACAATCACTTCCTGTGACACATCAACCAATCTTCTGGTCAAATAGCCGGCGTCAGCTGTCTTTAAGCCTTTGTCAACCAAACCTTTTCTCGCACCTCTAGCTTTAACAAAATACTCCAACCCGGTCAAACCTTTTTTGTAGTTTCCTAATATAGGCACCAAGACAGTCTTACCGGTAGGATCGGCCACCAAACCAATGATGCCCGCTACCTGGTTTACCTGACTTCTTGAAGCTCTAGTGGAACCTGATTTAACCAGCACTTTGACAGGATTTTCCTCCTCCATACTTTCCCACACGTCTTCGCTGATCTCGTCAACCACCTTATACCAAGCATCTTCAGTAAGTCTCTTGACCTCCTGCATGGTTATTAAACCTCTCTTGAAGTTTTTATCTATCTCTAAAACCATCTCTCTGCCTCTATTAATAATGTCGTCGGTATGAGCCGGTATTCTAATATCTGATAAAGCCACTGATTGGCCCGAAATAGTGCCGTACTCCAACCCCAGATCTTTCAAGTCATCCACCAACTTAGCTAGAGCTTCCTTACTTTCAGACTCAAGTGTTCTGGTTATTAGGGCGGTCACACTCTTTTTATCAATATCCTGGTTCATGAAACCATAACTTTCCGGAAGTATTTTGTTAAACAACACTCTACCGGGAGTGGTCTCGATTATTTCGCCGTTGAGTCTGACTTTGGCCAGCTGTCTAAGCTGAATAACTTCTTCCACGTTTAAAGCAAATAGCATTTCTTCCTCATCGGCAAATACAAGTTCACTTTTCTCAAAATCTTTGTCTACTGTGGTCATATAGTAAATACCAAACAGCATGATTTTTGTGGGTATGGACATAGGTGAACCATTAGAAGGGTTGAGCAAATTGTTCGAAGATATTAAAAGCAGTTTTGCTTCTTCTATGGCTTTCTCGGACAAGGGTACATGTACCGCCATCTGGTCACCGTCAAAGTCAGCGTTGAAACCGGAGCACACACAAAGATGTAATCTTATAGAACTACCTTCGATCAATTTTGGATAAAAAGCCTGAATACCAAGTCTCCACAATGTTGGGGCCCTATTTAATAGTACCGGATGACCTTCGACAGCCGCTTCCAATATATCCCAAACTTCAGCACTTCTCTGTTCTAAATAGAATTTGGCACTTTTTACATTGGGTGCATAGCCTTTGGCTAAAATTTCCTTCAAAACATAAGGTTTGAATAGTTCTAGAGCCATTTCTTTAGGTATACCGCAAGTATTAAGCTTTAATTTAGGACCGTTGATAATAACACCTCTACCTGAATAGTCGACTCTTTTACCAAGTAAATTAAGTCTGAAGGTCCCCTGCTTACCTTTTATCATATCGGCCAAAGATCTGAGTTGTTTTTTACCTCTGGAAATCCTGGCTCTTTTTCTTTGCTTTGAAGAATCGAACAAGGCGTCCACCGATTCCTGCAACATTCTTTTTTCATTTCTGACAATAATTTCCGGAGCGCCCAGATCTAAAAGTCTTTTAAGTCTGTTATTTCTATTTATAACTCTTCGGTAAAGGTCATTAAGATCGGACGTGGCAAATCTTCCACCTTCCAACTGCACCATCGGTCTTAGGCCGGGAGGAATAACAGGCAAAACATCGACGATCATGTTGCTGGGAGAAATGCCGGCGCGTCTAAATTGCTCAACCACTCTCAACCTCTTAGCAATCTTTTTGATCTTGGTCTTACCTTTTGAATTTTCAAGCTCTTCCCTAAGTTCCAAAGATATTTTATTTAGATCCATTTCTTGTAGGATCTTTTTTATAGCTTGTGCACCTATCTCTAATGTACAAAATGGTTGCACATAGTCGTACAAGCTTACATATTCGTTTTCGGTAATAATAGTGTGAAGGGAAATACCACCCACCTTCTTCTTAATCGTCTTAAAGGTAATCTCTTGGTCGTCCAGCTTTTCTTCATAAGCATTTCTGA
>CAZHRD010000043.1:0-2359 GCA_964533985.1 uncultured Candidatus Saccharibacteria bacterium
CTCATCCATAGAGTTATTAACGATTTCTGTGACCAAATGATGAAGGCCCTCCTGCCCGGTGGAGCCAATATACATACCCGGTCTTTTTCTAACCGGATCCAAGCCTTCTAAAACTTGTATCTGTTCGGCATCATAATCTGATTTTTTTGGTTTAGTAGTTTTTTCAGTCATAGTCAAAAACAAAATTATACACGAAAAACCCCTGACCTTATGATTTTATAGTATAAATTGAGATGTTTCAAGGGGGTTTTATGCTTTTGTGACGATATTTCTAGCCTGTGGAAATACTAAATTTGGATTGCAGTATCTGCCCCGTATCATACATTCAAAAACAAGGTTTCCAGGGCCAACCTCACGTTAACATTGGTGTTTTCAATGTCTTCTAAAAAGCTCAAGATCATTTCAATGTTGGTATGTTTTTCGAACCTGGTGTTTTCGGTCATCTCAAATCTTTCTTCGCGGACCCAAAATTCCAGGAGGCCAATAATATAGTCGTCGTCCTTTTTGGCTAGCGTTTCGGCTAGTTTCAGTTTTCGGCCCACATCATATTTGAGTATCTCTTCAAAGTGGATGACACCCCCATCATCCACAAACGACTCATCGGCGCTTTTTTCAGGTTTGATCTTGCGGCATCGGCTTAGCACGGTTGGAAGTAAAGATCTCTCGGTTTTGGCTGATAAAATGATGACGGCAAAAAAGGGTGGTTCTTCCAATATTTTTAACAAAGCATTTTGGGCTTGAGTGGTCATTTTTTCTGCCTGCGATATGACCACAACCTTGTATTTGGAACTATAAGGTTTTGTAGTTAAAAATTCGATCAACTGTCTTATTTGTGCAATACTAATATTTTTCTTGTCTTTAAGAGGAAGGATTAAAAGTTTGTCCGGGTGGTCGTCCTTAAGTAAATTTTCGTCCAAATTTGAAATCAATTCCCTCACTTTCTCATCTCTTTTTTGAGCGTTATTTCCATGTATTAGTATCGACCCCATGTTCATAGAAGCATTATACTATCACAAGTAATATTGTGTTATCATAAAAAGAGAAAGTTAAATCCTGCCTATGCTTAATGCTAAAAAGTCAAAAGGAATAGAAGACGTTTTACATGAAAAAGGTTTGTTAAGCGAAGACCAATTATCCGCTGTTAAATTCGAACATGTAAATTCCGGTAAACCCATCACCGATGTTATAAAAGAGCGCGGTTACGTGACAGACAAAGATTTTGTGGAAGCGTTTGGTGAGGTTTATAATATAGCCTTCGTCGACCTAAAAGAGGCCCCAATTAGTGAAGAAGTTTTTAATGTTATCCCTATTTCGACTCTAAAAAAATATAGAATAATTCCATTTAAAATTGAGGAAGATAGACTCCATTTGGCCATGGCCGATCCTTTGGACCTGCAGACGATTGAATTTGTAGAGAGGAAAACCGGCAATAAGGTTATTCCATTCATAGCTACCAGCGATGAAATAGATAGAGTGCTAGACGAGTTTAAGGGGAAAGCCATCGGCGATGAAATCAGTGCTGCTTTGGCGGAGATTAATGAAACCACGTTAAAGATTGAAGAAAGCCAGTCTGAACTTACTGACGATACTATTAGAGACGCTCCGGTAGCCAGGATTGTGAGTATGATACTGGAGACCGCGGTAAAAAGCGGTGCCTCTGACGTGCACATAGAACCCGGTGAAGACAAGACCAGACTTAGATACAGGGTGGATGGTATTTTGGCCGAAAAAAGGACGTTGCCTAAAGAGATGCACGATTCGGTCACGGCTAGAATTAAAATTTTGGCCAACATGAAAATTGACGAAAAAAGAATTCCTCAAGATGGAAGATTCAAAGTTCAGGTGGGAGAGACTTTTACCGATTTGCGTGTGTCTTCTCTACCCACCATCTATGGCGAGAAGATAGTTATCAGGTTATTAAAAGAACAAGGCGTTGTTTTCAATTATAAAGATCTAGGTTTGCGCGGATTATCTTTGAAGCGATTTGAGGAGGCCACCATAAAGCCCACTGGCATGATTTTGGTCACCGGTCCTACAGGTTCAGGTAAGACAGTGACTTTGTCCGCCGCTATCTCTAAGCTAAATACACAACGCGTGAACATTATTACCATTGAGGATCCGGTTGAAATTAGAGTTAATGGTGTTAATCAGGTGCAGGTCAATGCCCAGGCGGGTTTGACGTTTGCCAGTGGATTGAGATCATTTTTGAGGCAGGACCCAAACATTATTCTTGTAGGTGAGATTCGAGATGGTGAGACAGCCGAGCTGGCTATCCATGCCGCTTTAACCGGTCATTTGGTTTTATCCACGTTGCATACTAATTCGGCTGCCGGCGCTATACCAAGACTTCTGGATATGG
>CAZHRD010000043.1:2369-6227 GCA_964533985.1 uncultured Candidatus Saccharibacteria bacterium
TCCGCGCCTATTGGATATGGGTGTGGAAGACTTCTTGTTATCCTCTACTCTCAATGCTATTTTGGCGCAAAGACTAGTGCGAAAAATTTGTGTTGAGTGTAAGACTGAGTTTGAGCCGCCTAAAGAGATCCAGGAGGAGATTAGACAAGTCTTGGTGGGTGTTAAAAACAACACGGCTTTAGTTAGTAAAGATCATGAGGTAGCAAAAATTGTGAAATTAATCGATGATGATAAGATTGTTTTGTATAAGGGCCAGGGTTGTGACGCCTGCGGTCAGACCGGCTACAAAGGCAGACTGGGCATCTTTGAACTTTTGGAAATGACAGATAAGATTGCTCATCTGACGGTTGAGAATAATCCGGTGGATGTGATTGCCAAAGCTGCCATAGACGATGGTATGTTGACCCTGCTTCAGGAAGGATATATTAGAGCTTTGGAAGGTACCACTTCCCTGGAAGAAGTAATGAGGGTAGCCTTATAAAAAATTTATGTATAGAATATTAAGAGTAATATATGTCAAGTAAACTAAACGCCACACCATTATTAGAAAAAGTGCTTGAATTGGGAGCGTCCGATTTATTGCTGTCAGTGGGAAACACACCTATAGCTAGAACCAGTGGTGTTTTGTCCCCTATTAGTAGTGAGGATAAGCTTACCGCTGAGGATATTGAGTTCTTTCTTTCACAAATACTCAAAGCCGATCAAAAAGATATATTTGATGTGAATAAAGAAATAGATTTTTCGGTAGCTTTAGGTAACAAGGCTAGATTCAGGGTAAATGCCTTTTTTCAAAGAGGCTACCCGTCTGTGGCCATGAGAACCATTCCTATGATTGTGCCCTCTTTGGATCAGCTTAATCTGCCCGATACGGTTGAGCATTTGTGTAATCTAAAACAAGGTCTAGTGTTAGTGGTTGGCCCCACTGGGCATGGTAAATCCACCAGCATTGCGGCTATGATAGAGAAAATAAATGCGACCCGCGCTGAGCACATTATCACTATAGAAGACCCGATTGAGTATATTTTTACGAATAAACAATCATTGATTGAACAACGTGAAATGTACTTAGATACGCATTCTTGGGATGTTGCCTTAAAATCTGTACTCAGACAGGACCCGAACATTGTTATGGTAGGAGAAATGAGAGACGCGCAAACTATGTCAGCCGTGCTACAAATATCGGAAACAGGCCACTTAGTGTTTGCCACACTCCATACAAATTCGGCCTCCCAGACTATAGAGAGGATCATAGTGTCATTCCCGGAAAGCAAACAAGGTCAAATCAGACAGCAATTAGCACAATCCATAGAGGCAGTAATCTCTCAAAGATTGCTTATTGGCAAGAACGGTGGTTTGGTGCCAGCGGTGGAAATACTTCTAGCTACCAGCGCTATTAGAAACCTTATTAGAGAAGGAAAAACACACATGATAGACAACGTTATCAGCACCAGTTTGGGTGTCGGTATGCAGGACATAGAGCACAGCTTGGCTAATTTGGTGGAATCAGGCAAAGTTGATTTGGAAGAAGCTATGAAATATTCGACTAAACCGGATAATTTAAGGAGTGCCCTAAAACAAGGCAAAAAGTAACACATGTCCCTATATACATATACTGCCTCAGATACCTCAGGAAACAAAAAGAGTGGCATTGTTGACGCCAGAACAAGGGATTTGGCGGTTGGTTTGTTGAAATCACAAGGTTTATACGTTATTGAACTGGCTGAGAAAAAAGAAACTCTCATGGAAAAGTTAGGCTTTTTTAGTAACGTGCCTCAAGGTGAGATCGTGGCTTTTACGAGACAGTTTTCTACTATGATAAGTGCCGGGCTGCCTATTTCCAGAGCGCTTGATGTGCTTTCAAATCAGGCTTCAAACAAAGGTATGCAAAAAGTTATCATGGAGGTTTTACGTGATATTGAAGGTGGTTCTTCCCTATCTATGGCGTTAAGTAGGCACCCACACTCCTTCCCGCCCACCTACCAAGCCCTAGTTAGGGCCGGCGAGGCATCAGGAAAATTGGACGAAATATTAAAAAGATTAGCTACTACCATGGAAGAGCAGAGAGAACTTAACTCCAAATTTAAATCGGCTATGGTCTATCCGGCCATTGTATTTTCGGCCATGATAGGGGTTTTTGTGCTAATGATGGTGTTTGTAATTCCTAAACTTGCCAGTATGTATAAGAGTATGAATGTTGACCTGCCGGCCATGACTCAAATCATGATTTCAGTGTCGGATTTTTTTGTAAACAATATTTTCATCATGATCGGGTTATCTATTGCAGGCTTTTTTGTTCTAAGATCCTTTCTGAGAACGGAATCCGGCAAGGAAGTTGTATCTAATATATTATTTAGGATACCTATTTTCGGAAAGATCAATCAGCAAAAAGAAATCACTGATTTCACACGAACCCTGAGTTTGCTAATAGCCTCTGCTATACCTATTGTGGAAGCCTTAAACATAGTGGCTGGAGTTATGAGAAATAAGGCTTTTAGAGAAGCTGCGTTTGAGGCGGCCACGGCAGTAGAAAAAGGAAATGCGCTCTCGGAGTACGTTAAATCAAACCCGGTTTTCCCACCTTTGCTAGGTCAGATGGTAAGTGTGGGAGAAGAAACAGGCCAGTTGGATGAGGTTTTGGATAGAGTGGCTAACTACCTTGAAGGTGAGGTTGACCACGCGGTGAAGGGCTTATCCTCTGCACTTGAGCCGGTCATTCTACTTATGTTAGGAACCATGGTTGGGTTTTTAATTGTGTCGATCATTACCCCGATTTATAAGATTACGAGTGCTATTTAATTTGAAAATTAAGTATAAAAAGTTACGTTCTAATTATTAAAGGAGGTGAAGTCTGCAATGCAAAAAAATAAAGGTTTTACGTTAGTAGAGCTACTAGTGGTTATTGCTATTATCGGTATACTCGCAGGGGTAGTACTAATAGCTATCAATCCAGCTGCCCTACTTATGAAAGCTCGAGATTCACAAAGACTTCAGGATATGGATACCATCAACAAAGCGTTGGGATTAGCCCAAGCTGATGCTGAGATAACCCTAACCGATACCTCCGGTTGTGCTACGTGTGATAGTGCCACAGGCACGCAAGCTGTTGACGGAACCAATGGTTGGATCAAATTCACCATACCGGCAACCAAAGAAGGCTTAAGCAAATATTTGGCTACACTGCCCATAGACCCGACAAACGATGCCGCCTTAAACCTGATTTACACATACGCTGCTACCGTAAATACGTATGAGTTAAACTGTGTTTTAGAGTCACCGGACAATGCTACCAAGCAAAGTACCGACGGTGGAGATAGCGCCGGCACATTCGAAGTGGGAACCAACCTAGGTATCATCACTGATGGTTCGTAGTAAAGACTTTGTGGTTTATCGATAAACAAAGAAGCCCCCTTAAATTAGGGGGCTTTTTTCCTGAAAATTTTTGTGCTAAACTTACCAAAGTATGTTGCAACAAGGCTTGTTATATATTTTAATTTTTGTTTCGGGACTATTTTTTGGCTCCTTTCTTAACTTGGTTTCTGACCGCATCCTTAAGAAAGAAAAGATCCTCTTTGGCCGATCCAAGTGTGAACATTGCAAGAAGCCTTTAAAACCGGCTCACCTTATTCCCCTTCTCTCTTTCATCATGCAAAAAGGAAAGTGTGCTATGTGTGGCAAAAAGCTGTCCTGGTATTACCCGATTTCCGAAATATTAACAGGTTTGGCTTACGTGGGTGTGGCCTACTACACTGATTTGCTGGGCGCGTTTTCAGTGGCTTCCGTCATCTCTTTTGTTTTCTTGATCATCTTGGCCAGTGCTTACATTATCATGTTTTTGGCAGACCTCAAATTTAGGATCAT
>CAZHRD010000044.1:0-6188 GCA_964533985.1 uncultured Candidatus Saccharibacteria bacterium
GGGCAAAGCCGATTAATAAAAAACGGGTTTTAATAATTTTAGGTTTTGTGGCAGTTTTTTTAATTTCCCGTCTACCGCAGTTAGGTTTCGACACCATTAATCCCGATGCTGTTAACTGGCATTATAGATCAGAGCAGTTTGTGGTGGCCTTAAAACAGCATATGTGGGATAAAACCTACCAGCATTATCATCCTGGGGTGACTTTGATGTGGTTGTCGGGAATTCCTATAGAGATTTTTAAGCAGGTAAGCGGGGTTACAGTGTACGATCAGTTCAGCTTTTACGCTTTTCACTTTATAGCTAAATATTCGATTGTGATTACCCAGCTTATTTTGAGTGTTCTCATTTTGTTTTGGCTTTCCAAGATTTTGGAATTTAAAAAAGCATTTTTAGTTATGGTTTTGCTAAGTTTCGAACCATTTTTTCTGGGTAATTCAAGAATGTTTCACATGGATATCATCTTTACCTTGTTTGTGATGGCGGCCTTGGTTTTATCTCAACTGTATATTAAGGAAGAAAAACGGAGTTGGGCGATACTAACCGGCATATTTTGCGGTTTATCCTTTTTGACACGAAGTACTGGCCTTGGCGTGTTGTTGTACGCCTTGGGCGCCGGCAGTCTATTTTTGTACATAAAGTCAAAAGATTTGAAAAAATGCCTGGGCTATGTCGCCTTGGTTTTTGGATTTTTTATAGTCACGACCTTTACGCTTTTCCCAGCGCTGTGGACACACCCCATTAAAGTTATAACTAATATTTTCACAGAAGGAGAGAGAATTGGCGTTAGAGATGGGCACACCCAGATTATTTTTGGTCAGACGACTGAAACTGCTGGCTGGTATTTCTATCCTCTAGTTTTGTTAATGAAGTTGTCGCCATTTATACTTTTTGGTATTTTTGCGTATCTTCACGGAATTTTAAAAATATTTAAAAACAAAGAGGTCAAAAAGGAGATCATTTTGTTTAAAGACGAGAAGATCGTGGGTTTGGTGTCGTTTAGCGCCATTTTTTATTTAGGATATTTTCTGGTCATGAGCTGGCCCGCCAAAAAACTTGACCGGTATATGTTGGTGGTCTTTCCTTTTATGGCGCTTCTTAGTGCTTTCGGTTACATGAGGGTGTTAGACAATATTTTTGCCAATCTGAAGTTAGGTGTTCGTGCTAAGCAGGGCTTAGTGTTTTTGTTATTTGCCTACGCCATGTTTGTAATCGCGCCGGACATTGATCTTCATCCTTACCAATTTACCTACACCAGCCCGCTTTTCGGAAGTGCCGAGGCCGCCAACAAGGTTATCGCTCAAAAATCCTTTGGGGTGGGCATATTTGAGGTCAAAGACCACCTGCAAACTCAATATGGCTCAGCTGTGAAAGTGGGCTTTATCGATACAAAACCCATCAAATCTATTTATCCTAATTCGCTTGTGTCAGACATAAGAATTAACGGCGTAAGTGACTACGACGTTTTGGTTTTAGCTGTCAATGAGGAAATGCCCGAAAAAGTCCAAAAAAGTGGGGTAGAATTTATTAAAGATTCGTCTATTTATTTAAATGGTTTAGAATATTGGCGCTTTTATGTTAAAAAAGACAAGTAATTATATTTGGCCGATTATAATTTTGGCTTTGGTGCTTAGATTTGTTGGTATCCAGCACGGTTTTCCTTTTATTTCCCATCCTGACGAAGCTACCATTGTTAATTCGGCGCTAGGGGTGAGGTTTGACTTGAATCCGCGCCATTTTGATTGGCCCCACCTGTTTATTTACCTTAATTACTTTTTGTACATGGCCTTTGCCAAGCTCAGAGATGTGGTGGTAGCTTACGGGTACAAGGCGCAGGTGCAAACGGCTCTTCCGCTAGTTTGGAACGATGACTTGATCTTTTATTTTCTATCGCGCTCTTTTGCGGCTTTGTTGGGAGCGCTGACGGTTATACCGGTCTTTTTGACCACCAAGACTTTATTTGGAAAAAGAGCCGGTTTGTTAGCCGCTTTGGCTATGGCGGTGGTACCTTTTCATGTTTGGCATTCACATTATGCACTGGCGGATGTGCCCATGATGTTTTTTCTGGCCTGGTCGTTGTATTTTAGTGCCCTTATACTTTTTAAAAAGGATACAGCTAATTATGTCTGGGCCGGTTTGTTTGCCGGATTAGCGGCTTCTACAAAATACAATGGCTTGCTTATTGCCGGGGCGATAATTTTGGCGCACTTTATTAGGGTTTTATCGGAAAAAGATGAAAGCACAATCAGTCTCAAATTTTTTGGAAGTCTTGTCATAGCAGGCTTTACAACCGTAGTTGGGTTTCTAGTAGGTACGCCCTTTGCCCTACTAGACTACAAGACTTTCATGCAAACCGACAGTCCGCAGGGGGCGCTGTGGCAGTTCACCAATGTCGGTAATGTTGACTTTTCGACCCATGTTAAGCAATTCTTTGACGTATTAACCTTTAAACTACCTGAGAATTTTGGTTATACGCTTTTAATTTTGTTTTTGTCGGCTTTCGTATATGTGATGTTGAATGCGGTTAAAAATAAAAAGATGTGGATCAATAAAGACTTACTCTTTTTTACTTTAGTTGGTTTAGGTCTCATCTTTTATGTTTCCGGTTTGGAGAAAACCAGAGCTCATTATTTTTTTATTGCTTACCCTGCCGTCATTGTTGGGGGGATTGGGTTTTTGTCACAGCAACTGGATAAGGTGAGTTTTAAATTCAAAGAACTGAGTTGGGTGGTGGTGTTTTTACTACCCTTATACCTTTCTATTACTTCGGCTTACACTTTTTACAAGTACGATACCGCCCAGCAATTGTATTACTGGTTATCGGCTAACAAAAACAAGTTGGGAACGGTTTTTATTAGTGACGCTGACCTTATACCCATATTTAAGAAAGCCGGTGTGCCCGAGCAGCGGGTTGAATCTGTGGAAGAGATCAGCGCCGACTATTACTATTTGGTGGTTGCGGATGATGACAGTGCGTCTTATCATACGGAGGGCCTAAAGAAAGTACTTATATTGGATAACATAGATAGGAGAGGGCAGGGACTTAAAGTTTATACGCCATAACATGAAGTTTATAAAAAAGTTTAAATGGGAAATCATAATATTTTTGGTCTTTACGCTTTCGAGGTTGCCGGGTTTAGGGCACGATATGTTCAATACCGACGTTTGGAAGTGGAAATCCCGTACCTACGATTTCAGCACCGGTATCTTTACACTAGATTTTGAAAAAACCATTCAGAAATATCATCCCGGAGTGTCTCTGATGTGGATTGGGACCGCCTCTATAAAAATATTTAACCTATACCATGAGATAACTCAAGGAGCCCCACCGGCTGACAACCTCATACAAACCGTGTTTGCTTTGCACACCGTACAAAAAACTCTCATTGTGTTGGTGCTGGGGGCGCTACTAACGTTTATTGTTTATCCGTTGAGAAAAATGTTTGGTACAAAATATGCCTTATTCTTTGGACTTCTCGTAACGGTAGAACCGCTCTATGTGGCCCTGACAAGAGTAATGCATCTGGAAGGTTTGATGTCCGCTTTTATGATCGCGTCTTTTGTGTGGTTTTTTTATTATCTTAATGAGGGTGGGACCAAAAGACTAATTCTGTCTTCCTTTTTTGCCGCTGGGGCTTTTTTAACCAAGACATCGTCCGTTTTCCTGATTCCGTTTTTTGGTTTGATGCTTCTTATCAACTTGATTGGATCCAAACAAGTTTCAACCGAAAGTTTAGGCCGACTCATCTTAAAGAAAACTAAAGTGTTTTTTATGTGGCTCATACCGGCGTTGGCATTTTTTGTTTTATTGTGGCCGGCTATGTACACGCACGCGTCGTTGGCCCTACAAACCTTGTACAGGGGCGTGTTTACGGTGGGGGTGGAGACAGAGCACTACCAACTGTACTTGGGAAAATGGGTGGAAGATCCAGGATGGGCTTTTTACGCTGTTGTGCTGGCTTACAAAACCTCTTTGTGGCTAATTTTCGGTGTCTTAGGCTTCTTGTTTATGCATAAAAAACTTGAGTCGGACCAAAAAAAGAAAGATTTTGTGGTGTATTGCCTTCTTTTCGCGGTTTTTTACATGATCGAACTTTCCATTCCCGCCAAAAAACTTGATAGATACATTTTGCCGTCCATCATGTCGCTGGTACTGGTGGCCTCATTTTTCTACGAATACTTGTTTGAGTACATTTCCGCTAAATTTAAATACGGAAAACACTTTTTTATATTAATCTTGGGGTCAGCCACCTTGGGGACCATGCTGTATCTGTACCCTAACTATTTTTCTTACTATTCACCTTTATTGGGGGGCCTAAAAAACGGCATTTACGATATCGAGCCCAAGTGGATGATCGGGCAGAGGGAAGTAGTGAGCTACTTTGAAGATAAACTTGAGGATGGGGAATTGGGTAGATACCTGCCTGAGCAAAGCCTAGATTCGCAGCTAAATAAGCCGGAAATAAAACATTTGCTCACCATTGGTTTTCAGGAAAAATACTACACCCAGATCTGGCCTTTTATAGAGGAAATTGGGGGAAGAGCCACCATCATGAGTATTGCCGGGCACGCTCAAAACTCAAATTATTTTGTGTATCCGGTGTACGACGACGACTCATATTTAGAAGACAGGGTGAAGCTTGAGTATGACGGTACCATAAAATTACGCGGAGTAGATCTTTATCACGTTTACAAAAGGGTGTACTAACATGGAACGCGACTTTCTGGAGCATGGCCTAAAGGGAATATTGTCGGGAACAGTGGTGGTGACAGTAGGCTTTTTCATAAATAGTGTCTTTTCCTACCTACTGCAGCTGTATTTGGGAAGACACCTTTCCATAAGCGATTACGGTACTTTCAGTGCTCTTCTAGCCCTATTCTACCTGTTTATTGTCCCGGCCACGGTTTTAGGCACATCGGTTGTAAAAATAGTGTCGGAGTTGTATGGAGAAGATAAAATTCCCCAATTAAGTTCTTTATATTGGGATCTGACTAAGAAGATCGTTTTGGCCGGATTGTTGGCGGTGGTTTTAATGTTTCTTTTCCGATATCGATTGGCTGCCTACTTAAATATCCAACAACCGCTGCTGTTTTTGTTTTTAGGCCTGTATGTGTTTGGTTCTTTTATTGCTCTAACTCCCCAGGCCTATCTGCAAGGCATGCTTTTATTTAAGAAGTTTGCCATCTTTTCAACGGTCATAGGTTTTCTCAGGTTCACCATTCCGGCCGGTCTCGTTTATTTAGGCTACCGTGTGGGTGGAGCTTACACAGGCCTATTCATTGCCTTGCTCGTCTCAACCTTTTTTGCCTTTTTACTTTTTAGAAAAGATCTTACCAAAGACAAAAATATTGATATTAAGTATCTGTATAAAAAAATATTAGATTTTAGTGTACCGGTACTTTTGATAAATCTAGGTTTGGCGGCCATGATAAATATGGATGTGCTACTAGTGAAAAAATATTTTATGGAAGATCAAACCGGTTATTATGCCGGCGTGGTGACGCTAGGTAAGATAATTTTGTTTGGAGCCGGTTCGGTGGTGGCGGTAATGTTTCCTGAGATCTCCGCCCTTAAATCAGCCGGTAAAAAATTCATGCACAGGCTAAAATTTTTCTCAGCTTTCCAGCTGGGGCTGATCGTTCCGGCCGCCGCTATATTTATGCTGTTTCCCGGATTTATCACTAATCTGTTTTTCGGAAGCAGATTTTCTAATTCGGTCCAGTATTTACCTTTGTTCTCAATCTTTATATCCCTGTATGTTTTGGTAAGTTTCCTGATGCGATTCTTTCTGGCTATTGGCAAAACCAACGTTTACGCCTTGTTGATTGCGCCTATAGCCCTCCAATTTATATGCTTGAACCTGTACCACCAAAGTTTGTACCAAGTTATATGGATAAATACCGGCGCTGTGATTATGCTGCTTGTTTCTTTGCTCATTTACTTGTATAAAATATCTACAGACATTGCCCCCTCCTAAACATGAAAGTATCGATCATCGTCCCGGCCTATAAGCAGGGGAAAACTATAAAAAAAGATCTTAAACATATCTATGACGCCATGGAGAAAACTAGATGGGAGTTTGAGTTGATATGTGTTGACGATGGCTCCCCGGACAATACCTGCAAAGAAGCCAAAAAGTTTAAACGGGATAATGTTAAAGTTTTAAGTTACGAAAAAAACCTGGGCAAGG
>CAZHRD010000045.1:0-6178 GCA_964533985.1 uncultured Candidatus Saccharibacteria bacterium
GGTCATTGTTACTGGCTTTGGTAGTGGCGGTTGCTTTTATAGCAACTGTATTCCCTACCGCTGCTTCATCCTCGAATTCTAGCTCCAATGCTAGAAACACAACAAGCGCTCACCCTGAAAACGAGTGAGAAGCTTAACCAGGAGTTGTGATGCCGGGTGATTTTCATCTGGAAGAGGAGACAGTGACCGTCAAGTTTTTTTAAGCGATCATTGATCAAGTGGTTTTAACTTAGAAAAACAAAAAGAAATAAAGCTATTTTTTAGCAATATTCTTATTAGAGGGGCCGGTATATCCTGGTGCCAGCCCTTTCTAAATCAACGTCCCGCTAATAGAATCTAATGTCTCGATAAATTTATCGGTTCAGAGATGATTCTAACAGCGGGACTTAGCGTTTCTGTACACTTTTTAGTCGCACTTTTTTGCAAAAAGAAGCCCCCTAAAAGGAGGCCTCTTTTTATATACCTGCCCGATATATGTACACCAAGTAGTTTAATTGTCGCTTCCAAAACGATCACCAAAACCCTCGCCCTTACCCATACCGTCTCTAGGTCCATGGCCCATTAAGTCATGCAAATCTATGCCGACTTCATCTGCCCAAGCTTGCATTTCTGCCCTATTCTCATCTCTGTTCCCAGGTTGATGTTCGGCCATTTTGGCTAAAATTGCATCTTTTTGTTCAGATGTTATCTTGCCCTCATCTACTGCTGTTTGCAGCTTTGAGGATAATTCTTCTTGCCTTTTCTGGCGATTCTCATTTCTAAACTCAGTTACAACATTAGTAACCTCATCTTGATTTAGATTGAATTTCTCAACTAGTCTTTGGATCAGCGGACTAAAAGTCGACTGTTCATCAGCGCTAACAGGTTTTAGTAGTAAAACACCGCCTGTTAAAAGTAAAGCTGAAACTGAAATGATTATTAAATTTTTCTTGTTCATGATATACACCTCCTCAATAAATAACTTACTAAATTCATATTAGACATGTTTGCTGAGATTAAGCTTAAAGAGAGGAAGGTAGTTTAACAGTAAAAACAGAACCTTTGTCGGGTTCACTGGAGAGTGAGATCGAACCATTATGAAGCTGTGCAATCTTTTTGGCAATGGAAAGACCTAAACCAAAACCATCATTCTTGATTTTATTTCTAGAGTATTCGACTTGGTAAAATCTTTTAAAAATGTTTTCCTGATCCTCTGTCTTTATGCCCACTCCCCTATCTTGTACTTCTATAAACGAGTTACTGCCATCAGTGTATAGTTTCACATTTATTTGCTGCTCTTTCTTAGAGAATTTTATAGCGTTATCGATCAAAATAGACACAAGTTCTTTAAGGCTATTCTCGTCACCTTTTACACTAGCATCTTTAAGATCCGCTACTAGTGACACTTCTTTCCTTTTAGCCTCTTTTTCAAAGCTTTTTAACACATGTTCGATTATTGTTTTTAAATTGACGGTTTTCATTTGATTATCGAACGTTCCTTTTTCGTACTTATTATCTTTTAAAAGACTTTCGGTAAGCCGTTGTAGTTTGTTTACCTCCTCCAAGTTACTCTTTAGTTGTTTTATTAAATCTTTTTTATCAGCGTCTTTTTCGTTTAAGGATACCTCCAGCTCTGTCTTTAAAGCTGTAATTGGCGTTTTGAGCTCGTGTGATGCGTCAGAGATGAACCTTTTTTGCTCTTCGACCATATCTTCAATTGGTTTTAGGGTTTTATGCGCCAAAAAATAGCCGGCCAAGGCTGACAATACTAAAATAGCCAAATTTATTTTGACTAAGGAGTACACTAGGTTTTCTTGGATTTCAATTAAAGTTTCTTCTTCAAAAATAGGCTCACGTCTGGGACCGGGAAAATTAGGTTCGAACCGTCTTTCCATGCGTATCATTTGCATATGAAGGGCCCGATCAGTTATGGAAGTTACACCCCTATAAATAAGGAAACTTAAAAACACTGACACCACCATAATTATCAGCAAATACCATAACGTAAGTTTTATTTTAGCTATTTTAAACATATTAGTTTTCTGAAAGCCTATAACCAAAACCACGTACTGTTTTTATGTGATGTGTCTTAAAAGGCTTGTCGACTTTATTCCTAAGATAAGCAATATACACCTCGACAGTGTTTTCCAGGATTTCTGTGTCAAAACTCCAGACTTGCTCGATGATCTCTTCTTTGGTCACGACTCTTTCCTTGTTTTTCAGTAAAAATTCCAGAAGTGTGAATTCTTTTTTGGAAAGATCTACCTGCTTACCACTAACGATAACCTCTTTCTTGACTAGATCCATAGTGATTTTAGCGCAAGTTAGAACATTTTCTTCTACTTGGGCGGGCCGCCGCGACAGAGCCTGCACTCTGGCTACGAGCTCTTCAAACTCGAATGGTTTTGTTAAGTAGTCATCGGCTCCTATATTTAAGCCTCCCACAATGTCATCCACGTGATTTTTAGCAGTTAGCATTAATATCGGCGTTGTTATACCTTCGTGCCTGATATTATTGCAAATAGTTATGCCGTCAATATCGGGAAGCATAATGTCTAAGATGATAACGTCATATTTTTCTGATAAGGCAAAGTCATTGCCGGAAATGCCATCATAGGCTGCATCTACTGTATGAGATCTTTGTTCTAAACCTTTTTTTAAAGCGTCGGCTATTTTTTTATCATCTTCGATCACCAGTAGCTTCATGGTTACTATTATAGTTAATAAGCTGATAGTTTGCTGAGAAGTTGGGTTGATATGTAGTTCTATTTTTCTAAGTTGCGCTCTGTGGCTGGCTCTATTAAGGGTTGCTCCGGAACTAAGGCACCATACCAGTCGCAAATGTCTATGTTTGATGTTAATTCTTTATCTTTAACTTCGAATTCGATCAAATTATGATCTTCGCAGTCAACACTCAATCCGCAGGTTACAGCCTCTGTGTAGCCTCCCGGGTTGTCATCTATGCCTTTAACGTAGGCGTAAGCTTTATAATTTCCGGGAGCCAGCTCAATTTCGTAATTGCCTTGATTTAATTCTGTTTCTAAAGATGTAATATCGCCGGTTTCAACGTTTTCAAAATACAGTACTAAAGGAGGGATACTCTCTGAAGCATAACAAATCTTGCCTGAAATTATTCCCATAGGTTCTTTATAACCGTTACTTTCTACTAATACTGTACCGGTATCATCTGTTTCATCGATCATTTTATTAACATTTTCTGTAACCGATATTTTTGTGACCTGCAAATTTCTATAAAGCAAAAATCCAATGCCCAATAATGCCGCGAAAATCAAGGTTAATATAAGATACAAATAATATTTCATGGTGATATTATAGCACTTATTACAAGGCGTGTTGCTATTATTAGTATTGTGCATATTGTATAATAGACCACAACAATGTTAACAATATATTAAAAAGGAGAGACTTATGAGAATAAAGCGTGTTGGCAATAGTAAAAGAACATTAAGCAAAGTAAGTTCCAGCAATGAAGAAACAAGAAAACAACAAAAGCAAAAAGAGAAAAGTAAACAAAAGCCAGCAGCAAAAACGAATGGAAAGAACGGCCATTAAGCACACATGGTAAGTTATCATCAGGACAGGTTATGGGAATAATTCCCGCTCTCGTAACCTGTCCGTTTTTTTATTGTTATAATTACAAAAGAACTATATGCACAATAAGAAAATATCCATCATCATCTGCGCTTATAATGAGAAGAAATTCATCAAAGATTGCTTAGAAAATTTGAAAGATTCTTATGAAAATCTGGAAGTTATTGTAAAAGATAATGGTTCGACAGATGGGTCTTCGGATTTGATAAAGAAGGATTTCCCATGGGTAAATGTGATTGTCGGTGATAATGCCGGGCTCTCCAAAGGCTACAACTTAGCGGTAAAAGAAGCTTCGGGTGATTATTACTTATTTTTAGGTATGGATGCTCGACCGTCAAAGGGAAGCCTAGAATATTTAGTTAACTATATGGAGGAAAATCCTAAAGTTGGTTTAGCCACGCTCAAGTTAGTTTTAGAAGATGGAAGCATGGATACAGATTGCCACAGAGCTTTTCCTACACCACTAAATGCCATCATGAAGTTTTCAGGTTTAGGTAAAGTTTTCCCGGGATCCAAGTTTTTTAATGGATTTTTCCTGCCTGGAGAAGACCTAACAAAACCTCATGAAATCGATCACTGCATTTCACATTTTATGTTTGTTAGAAAAGAAGCTTATGAAAGCGTAGGAGGTTTTGATGAAGACTACTTTTTATGGGGTGAAGACATAGATTTTTGTTATCGATTAAAAGTATTAAAAGGATGGAAAATTATGTACCTACCCGAATTTACCTGTTTCCATTGGAAAGGCGGCGCTATTGGCATAAGAAATACTACGCGCCATTTAGAAAAAAAGCCACTGCATCACAGATTAAAGATGCAGAAAATGTCCACTGAGGCCATGACTATGTTTATGAAAAAGCATTATATGGAAAAATATCCTAAATCTTTTTTGTATATGATGTTTTTTGCTTCTAATGTGATGGGGAAAATGAGGGTTTTTATCGAGTCGACGAAGTAAGAGGTATAGGTTGTTTCCTATTCGTACCTCAAAGCCTCAATGGGTTGCAGTTTGGAAGCCTTATGAGCCGGATAAATCCCAAAAACCACACCGATAGCGCAAGAAACGGCCACGGCAATCCCAATAGAAGGAAAAGAAATGGTATTGGGAAGTGACATGAAGTGTGTTAACAGTAAAGAAGCACCTATACCCAAAAATACACCTAGAAAACCCCCCGCAATGGTCAATAGCACCGATTCGATCAAGAACTGTTGCACAATAACATTTCTTTTTGCGCCTAAGGCCTTTCTGATGCCAATTTCACGAGTTCTTTCAGTCACAGTGACCAACATGATGTTCATAATACCTATACCACCAACTACCAAGGAAATAGCCGCAATCCCGGTCAGCAAAGCCGTAAAAGTCTGAGTTACCTGACTGACGGTTTCTAAAATATCGGCTTGGGACGAAATTGAGAAGTCAGCATCTTCCGGTGTAGTAAAACCGTGTCGTTCCAGCAAGAAAAATCCTAACTGATTTTCGGCCGCATCCATAACATTTTCATTTTTTGCGCCTACATATATAGAACTTAAATGGCTAGCCCCGAATAACACGTTTTGAGCTGTGGTCAATGGCATATATACGATATCGTCTCCTTGCCCAAAACCTGAAGACGTTTCGGTCACGCCCACAATTGTGAACGCACCACCATTTATCCGTATCGTTTCTCCGATAGGATTAGCTACACCCGCCAGTAAGTCCTCTGCCACCGTACTGCTTATAACTACCACTTTTCTCACCAGCAAGTTATCCTGGTCGGTAATGATCTGCCCCAGATCTAATTTAACATTTCTTAATTCAAAGTAATTTTCAGTCACACCAGTAATTTGCACGCTGTTGTTGTTCGAACCATAAGATGCTTGCGCATTGGACGAATAAACAGCCGCCACCTTGTCAATAGTAGTAATCCTTTGTGACTCTTGAATGGCTTTAGCATCTTCGTTGGTTAGTGTGGTAACCTTACTGTCAGAGCTACGCAAAAATCCAAAGGAATTACTTCTTGAACCCGGTGTTATGGTTAATAAGTTAGCTCCCAGAGATTGGATCCTCTGCGTAACACTATTTTGACTGGCCTGCCCTAAAGTCATAAGAGCAATCACAGAACCAATACCTATAATAATTCCTAAGGCTGATAAACCTGTTCTAAGCCGATTTGTTCTAAGGACAGATATACTTTCTTCAAGTAGCTCAATCAATTTCATGTTCGACCCTTTCATATTTGCCTTTTTTGTCACTGATAATTTTTCCGTCTACTAATGTGATGACTCTTTTTGTTCTGGCGGCAATCTCATCTTCATGCGTAATGACTATTACGGTATGACCCTTTTTGTTTAAGGCGGCGAATATGTCCATGATTTCATCACTTTGTTTGGTCGGTAGATTACCGGTAGGCTCATCGGCTAATAAAATACTGGGGTTCATGGTAAGTGCTCTAGCTATAGCCACTCTTTGTCTTTGACCACCCGAAAGTTGATTGGGTGAATTATTAAGCTTGTCACTCAAATCCACTGTCTTTAGAGCCTCCACCGCTCTTTCATAGCGTTCTTTTTTAGGAATTCCGGCATACATCATAGGTAGTGAGACGTTCTT
>CAZHRD010000046.1:0-5922 GCA_964533985.1 uncultured Candidatus Saccharibacteria bacterium
CTGCGCTCAGTTTACCGTCTCCTTCATTAACAACAAAATCGAACGGACCCTCAGCACTTCTGTCATCGGTTCCTGCATCAGTGGTAAGACGCCAAACTTGAGTTGCGGTTCCCTCCCATTTTCCGTATATACCGTTGCAGGTCTGTGCCCAAGCATCCGTATATCCAAGCTCTATAGTAGCGGGTTGCGTTTCCCCTTGAGTTCCTTTAATAGTATCGTCATTAAACACAACGTAGTATGCCCCACCATCCTTTTCTTCCTCAACAGCTTCCGATTGTGGTTCATCTATTTGAGTTCTATCTTGGGGACCTAAGCGCTCGCGGGTTTGCGAGCCATCTCTATGTACATAGATAATAACCGCGGCTCCTACAACTAACGCGGCAGCTACGGCCAGGATTCCCAAGTGGACGATTCCTTTTGAATTATTTGAAACTGACTTTATTTGGATTTTGGGCAGTGTGTTTTTCATAAGTGGTTTAATGGTAGATTATTTGTGGTTGTGAAGTCAACAAAAGTTGATTTGTTAGGCGTGCTAACATCATCGGTATATCATGTCCTATAGTATTGACTGGGGAGGGTTTTGGTTGTAAAATATCCACTAATAACAATCAAAAAGGAGAGGCAATGAAACTGCTAAGAAACATATTTTTAACCTTAATTTGGTTGATCGCCGCTACTGATGTAGCAGGTATGGCACTTTTGTATTACTATCCAGATTTTCTGAATTTTGGGAAACTTGCGGTCGAATATAATTGGCTGATAACAGATTTCTGGGTGGAAACAGTTGTATGGATTTCCTTGGGAATGCTAGTTGCCATATCCATAACAATATTTAGGAAACTGGATTTGGCAGCTATGCTTATTATGGCTATTGTTTCAACAGGATGGGCATATGTGCTCATATTCGTCGCGAACGATCACATTTCCAAACTCTTGGATGGAAGCAAATGGGCTGCCAACACAGTTTTTGTTGTTGGAATTTACATAATTGACACTCTCAAGAACCGTAAGGAAATGCATAACAAATAATTAAGCTTTTCCCCCCAAAGGGCATCACCATTCGGACACAATCCGGAAAATGATGCCCTTTACCATTTCTGGTAACATTGAGTTATTAAATATGGACAAACACACCAAACTACTCATTATCATATGCATTATTTTTCTGGCCACCTTCGCCTTCATATTCCTAAAATTTAATCGAATAAAACTGGCTAAGTGCTACAAAAACGCGGATAAAGAGCGTAGGGAGGCTATCGTAAAAGCGCACGACGAGGGAACCTTATCTAACGACAAGATAATTGGCATAGAACAGGCCACCGATAGAAAAAAACAAGAGTGCTTGGACTTATATAAATGACCACAAACCCCAAAATCTGTTAAAATTCCTACTTAATGAATCATTTTTCAGACTACCAATTCCAAAAAGAACGTTTTCAAGACAATTTGAAGAAGGTAGCCGAAAAAGATAGAGAATTCGTACAAAACGCGTATGATCTAGCCGAAAAATGCCATATCGGTCAAAAAAGGCACGATGGCACGCCTTATTTTATTCATCCCTTAAGAATCACCAACAACCTTATAGAACGCATGCAAATTACAAATAAAAACGCTGTGGCCGCCGCGCTGCTCCACGACTCAGCTGAAGATACGGATCTGACCATAGAAGAGATTGCCCAGCAATTCAATCAAAATACCGCTCAAATAGTGGACAATCTTACCCGAGATACCACCGGTGAAACTGAGAAAAACAAATATGATAAAAAACTCGAAAAACACCAAAAAACATTAAAAAAGGACCTTGTCACAAGAACCATAAAAACCTTGGATCATCTTGATAATGTCACTTCCTGGTCGCACCTACCAAAAGATTCCCCGGAAAGAAAAAAACTTAAAAGATGGATCAAAGAGGCCGAAACTATCCACATTCCCATGGCCAAAACTGTCAGCCCGGAAATCGTACAAGAAATAGAAGCAGAACTTAAAAAAGTGAAACAGTTGAGAGATTAGACAAGGACCCTCCCCATCCCGTTCGCACCCATCCTATACACGCCCATTTGTTGACCCCACAGCCTTATTGATATAATGGTGCCACCTGCAAACATTAACCTAAAAGGAGGTGTCTTAAGTGGCAGATAAAAAAATCGGAGAAATAACACATTACTATGCGAACATTGGTGTGGGCATAGTCAAGCTTTCCGGTACGCTTAAGGTAGGCGATACCATTAGAATTCTTGGAGCGACAACCGACTTTGAACAACCGGTTGAGGAAATGCAACTCAATCACGAAAATATTGAGGAAGCTAAATCCGGCAAAGAGGTTGGGCTTAAGGTTGAGGATAAGGTCAGAGATGGTGACGAGGTTTATTTAGTCGCATAATACTTTCTTTCTTTTCGCTCTTATCAACGCTTCCATAAAAAGAGGCGCTTAGTGTATAAAAGCGCCCCTTTATTGTTTTCGTTATTATCGTATGGTTCGATTTACCACTGCACTACTCGCAATTGAGATTAGCTTTACACTCTGCCCTAGCAGCTGCATCCTGAAGCATGTCGCAGTTCTTGCACCCTGCTTCCATCATATCTTTTAGGTCACCGGAATCCATGGACTCTTTGAGATCCTTCATGCTTTGGGTTATGTCAGTAAATTCAATGTCGCTAGGTGGTGTGAATTTACTATTGTCGGGTATCCAGGCCTTACATTTGTAATCGAACTCTTTTTGGAAGGCTTGTGACTTTTCCTGATTTGCAGCCTGCTGGTCACCTGCGTTTGGCATATCTTTGGACAACTCTTCCATATCCGACACTTTCATTTTGGTAGCCATAGACATCATCATAGCGGCTTCCTCAGGCATGTCCTCCATGTCGGTCCAGGTGTACATCCATTCCCCATCCACAATACTGTAGGTTTTGAACGTACCTCCTTCTTTGGTACCCATGATCATCTCGGAATAGGACTTCTTGCCGGCAGCGTAAACAGTCATCTCCATGCTACCGTCTTCATTGGAATAACTTCCGGTGCATTTGACCGACTTGCCCAGCTTGAGAACATCCATGATACTACCTTTGATGTTTTCAACACCATCGCCCGTTTCTTTGCCGGCAGAACCAGTGATATCTGAAACCTTTTTGGTACAACCGGTGGCAAATAGAGCAATTAAAATAAGTAGAAATATTGAAATAAGCTTTGATTTTTTCATGGTTAGATTATGTCATTTCTTGAGGTTCGATTCAATTATTTTGTTAAAAATGTCGGTTTAATTTGCTAGAATTCAAAAATATGAAAAATACAAAAAAATACATCATCATCGCGGTTGCTCTTGGCTTAGTAATTTTGTTCTTTTACTTCAGGGAGGAAAGAACGGCCGATAAAACCCCCATTCAGATTAACGGTAAAACTGTGCATGTTGAAATAGCTGACTCTCCCATGGAGCAAAGCCGAGGTTTGATGTTTAGAAAAAATCTCAAACAAGATGAAGGCATGCTTTTCATTTTCGATAATCAGTCAAAACACTCTTTTTGGATGAAAAACACACTTATCGCGTTGGATATCATTTGGCTCGATGCTAAAAAAGAAGTGGTGCACATTGAACACAGTGCTCCTCCCTGTAAAGAGAGTCCATGCCCCACGTATGCGTCTCAATTCCCGGCTCAATATGTTTTGGAGCTAAACAGCGGGTGGGCTATAGAAAATAATCTTAACCTAGGCGACACCGTCATTTTTTAAAGATTGGTATAATGGAGCCATTATGAAAATAAATAAAAAATCCTTGTGCTTTGTAGGCTTTCTTCAAGCAACCACTGTATTTTTATACTGTGCTTTGATTGGGACTTTTCTTTGGAAAGGCGAGGCGATTTTTCAACCTGTTCCTAATTATGCCGCTCCCATCTTTGTGCTAGTTTTGCTGGTAGTCTCTGTACTAATTTGCGGTCTGCTTACTTTTGGTTATCCGATTTACTTGTTTTGGGATAAAAAAGAAACCAAAGAAGCCCTGGAACTGGTAGCTTTTACAGCTTTGTGGCTAGCTCTACTGGTAATAGTGCTTTTAGTCATTATTGCTATCTTTTGATATTGTAGCTGCAGCATTTACCGCTACGGGAAATCCATTTTTTCTTTTTGCGGGTACTTGATGCCTGTGCTATATTTGTATAGTTATGGATTCGCCAAAAGATGTTAAAAACGAGAAACCTAAAATGAAGATACCAACCGTTAAGGTCAAGTTACCCAAGGTTACGTTACCAAAGGTAGCGCTTCCAAAAGTAGATCTTTCAAAGATAAAACTTCCCAAAATTCAATCTCAGAAAGTATCGTTGATTCTATCCAAAATAAAAATTTCTAAAAAAACAGGTATCACTATTGCCATAGTCCTAGGCATAGCCGTATTAGCCATAGCCGGTAGAAAGTCTCCTTTTGAAAAAGATAAAACCATTGATGAACTCCTTTCTAAATCAAACCAACTGGGCGATACATCCACATTGGACCTCGGCAGCCTGGACCCATCGACTCAACAAGTGCAACAGGACGATAACGCTTACACGGCCTTTTACTTCAACGTCTATGACCTTATTAAAAATTATTACTGGAATAAACTTAGCGATGAACAATTGATTAACATCACAAGGCTAGCGGTAAATAAAGTGTCGGGAGAAGATACAGAAGTCGTGCCAGCTAATAGGGACGAGCTCAGAACACTCATCATCCAAAAACTGGATGGAAAAACTGAGGACGAACAAAAACAATTTGTGGTGCAAATAGCTGATGTGGTGCTGGCCAATCTCGAACCGTTTGGGAGAAGCCGTTTGTATACTTCCAAAAAACAGCAGGAACTTTCTAATACGGTCAAGAACGTCGATCCTAATTTGGACCACTACAAAACCCTGGGTGTAGACAAAGAAGCCAACCCCGAACAAGTGGCCGACGCTTACACGTCTAAGATCACGGAACTTAGCCAGAAGGAACAAACTCCCGAAGTTAAGCAGGAAGAGGCATTAGTAGAAAAAGCTAAAGAGGTTTTGGGCGACACCGGCAATAAAAACGTCTACGACCAGTCCGGAGCCAACCCCACCATAGAAAACAGACTGATCTCACCAAGAATTGCCTACATCCACATCACTAAATTCTCTCCCACCACCGTGGAAGAACTCAACCGAGTCATGCAAAAATATGATGCGGGGAATGAATTGGACACACTCATTATAGATATCAGAGGTAACATCGGCGGCGCCATAGATGGTCTGCCTTACTTTTTGGGGCCCTTTATAGGTAAAGACCAATACGCCTATCAATTCTTCAAACGGGGCGAAAAAGAGGATTACATCACAAAGACCGGCTGGCTTCCAAGTTTAGTGCGATACAAAAAAGTGGTGGTCTTAACTGACAACCAAGTGCAATCATCGGCTGAAGTATTTGCCGCCGTGTTAAAAAAATATAACGTGGGAGTTTTAGTAGGCACACCAACCAAAGGCTGGGGCACGGTAGAAGCAGTTTTCAAAATTACCAATCAGATAGATCCTGATAATGAAACTTACTCAGCTCTGCTTGTGCACAGCTTAACTTTAAGAGACGACAACACACCTATTGAGGGCAAAGGTGTGGAGCCTAACATAAACACCAATAACCCGGGCTGGCAACAAGAACTGTATAAGTATTTCAATAACCAGGAGATAGTTAACGCGGTTGTAAATCTTCTGCAATAGACAAAACCTCTCAACTTTCTTATAGTTAAACCATGGATAGCATTGCCCTGCCCCTTAAGCTTCTTCTCTCCATCGTCCTTGGCGGACTTATTGGATTGGAAAGAGGCTCGGCACCGGGAACGGAGGATAAAGAGGAACTTACCCGTAAAGGCGATACTTGGGGCATCAGAACCTACTCCTTGATCTCACTACTTGGCGCTGTCTCCGGACTGCTTTTTCTATTTGGTT
>CAZHRD010000047.1:0-5912 GCA_964533985.1 uncultured Candidatus Saccharibacteria bacterium
AAGCATGAAAAATTTCACCAAAACTAATATTTTTGAAAACGCACTCCCCGTCACTATGCGGACAGGTAGTATTTATACTGTAATAAACCTCTTTTCCTTTTTTGCGGCTCTTTAAAATCTTTTCGTCTTTCATTTCTCCCAAATGATAAGAAATAGTGGGCTGGGTCAAATTGATCTTCTCCACGATCTCCCCTACGGTAGACTCACCCTTGTCCTGCAAATACTTATATATCTCCATTCTGGTGGGCACGCCTAAAGATTTAAATAATGTTATGCAACTGTTATCTTCTGTCATCATATAGATACTAATCGATATAACCCATGGTTGTCAACTGCGCTTGTTACATAGCTTTTTTGATGTGCTAGAATTTATTCATGAAAAAACTAAAAGCATTCTGGTACGTGTACAGAAAGAGTTTGTTCGATGTAAGTTACTACAAGGACATACTTACCGTACGGAGAGATTTTTCATTAAAGTACTTTTTTACGTTGGCGCTATTTGCTTCTATTATAGCTACAGTTCGATTTGCTGTACCTAACATCCCCAAGATCAAAAACGGTATGAACGAAATAATAACTGAGCTGTCTCAAGTTTATCCCGACGACCTCGTCATCAGGGCAGAGGGCGGGATGTGGGAAATTAACAAAGAAGAACCGTACGTTATTCCCAATCCTAAGATCTTTGAAACAGAGGGGGCTGACCTGCCTGAAAACTTAGTGGTTTTTGATCATAGTGGTACCATTGACGATCTTGAGGAAATGAACACGTTTTTGGTAGTAAACGGGGCTAACCTCATTACCGTCAATAGCCAAAATCGAATAGAAGCTTATCCCCTAGACAGCGTACCGGACGGTGAGATGAATAAAACTGTGGTTTTAGAAGCTATGGATGGACTTAGGGGGCTGACAAAGTTCGTGCCCGTAGTTGTGATTGCCTTTGTTTTATTTGCCACTTTATTTTATTTCTCGATTTTTAGACTGGCGTATGCATTTCTTGTAGGAATACTTCTGCTGGCCTATGGAAACATAAAAGGTGTGAGGAGCACACTGGGAACTTATTACAAACTAGCCGTGCACACCATGACCTTGCCCATAACTATCGAACTTATGTTCATTCTTATGAAAGCAGAGATTGGCTACGCTCTTTGGTTTTTTGGATTTAACGTGATCTTTGGTATTGTAGTCATTCAGCATTTGGTGAACACAAAAGCTTTTGACACGGTTTCAGCAGAAAAAAAGTAGTATAATGGCGCAGTTTTGTGTTTGCGCTTATTTGATAAAATAACTAAGAGAATTGATCCCCTGTAGCTCAATGGCAGAGCGAACGGCTGTTAACCGTTAGGTTGGTGGTTCGAGTCCACCCGGGGGAGCCAACCATTGTATTTCCCTTTACCTACAATGAATACACTATGTTTTGAAATAGTACCCAGAGTGGACGTTATACGAATGTATTAGCCCTATAGTATTGACACTGTAAGCGCCCTTTGGTAATATATCCCAAACAAAAAACAAACCAAAAGGAGCTTAAAGATGTTAAAGAGACTCATCACCCTTATCATAATGATTGTAGTTGCTGTACTGCTTTCTAATTTCGTTTTCAGCAATGTATTACCGTATTTTGGTTTATCATTGTCCACAACAGCTAGAAGTGTTGGCTCGCTGCTTGTTGGATTGTTTTGCGGTATCTTATCAGGTCCTATATCTGAGTTGATTTAGATACCCTATGAATTAAGGGGCGCCATATCTCTTTAAACTCGGTACCCAACAAAAGACCCTAATGGGAAACCATAACAGGGTCTTTTTTCTTTTTCTATGCAAAAACCTCTTTAATAACCTTTCGGATAAAGTTCTGTATGGGGGGGGTAATAATCCTATAGCGTTGACGTGGCTAGTCATCTTGCGTATAATACTCTCCAAATAAAAAACAAATAAGGAGGAGGGATGCGAAAAGTTCATTTCGTTTTTTCATTGGGGCTATTTTTGCTTTCAATGCTGATAAGAGTTGCGGTAGTAAAATCGGGGGTGCATCATTATCTTGCAACACGACCAACGTACTATTTAATACTGACAGCCTGTTTTGTCGTCTTTACTGTGTTTTTAATAAATTACACAAATGTATTTGGAAAGCTCAGTAGAATAGAGATCTGGCTTTATGTCATAGCGCTAACAGGAACCACTCTAAATATTTTTGAAGGGCTTTTTTTGGGTGTTGTAGATTATATACCGCTTAATTTTCATTACGGAATAGCTTGGCTCAGTAATGGGGACGTATTATTACTACCAACTGCTCTAACACTCTCAATAAGTGCTCTTTTTAAGTATTTTAGAGGCATCAAGAGTCAACCTTTAACCAAAACGGTATCTTCTGATACATAGTCCTTTTGGGCACCTTTCCCTTCCAAGGCTGGGTGCCCTTCATTTCTTTATTCTACAATTAATAAATACATAATAGTTCGAGTAAGCAATGCTGAGAAGAATCAACCTTCGATAGACTATCCTGTGTATAATTGCCCCATGACGTTTGTTAGAAATTTATTTAAGAACATCTCCAAAACTGAAAAGATATATCTGTTAATTCTGCTTCTCACAGTAATATCTCTGCGCTTTTTTAACCTAGGTTATTCCGACTATATTCAAGACGAAACCGGAACCTTTTTTTATAAGGGTGGGACCAAGAACACTCATATGACAAAAACAGAGTTCCTTTTAAACGAAGCCAAGGGGCCCTTGCAAGTAATGGTTTCCTATATCCCATATTTGATTGTTGGAAACTATGATAACGCGCTGGCACAACGTGTTCCCTTTGCTATTTTTGGTGCGGGAGCTGTTTTCGTTTTATATTTCTTAGTTAAAAAAATTACTAAAGATCCCCTAACCGCATTTATTGCTTCTTTTTTATTTGGCGTAAATGGTCTTATTGTGGCTTATGGAAGAGTTGCTCAGTATCAAAATCTAATATTTTTCTTTTCCTTTTTATCTATATACTTCTACTCATCATTGATGGAAGAAAACGCAGATTACAGACGCGATTCTCTTTTAGGAACTTTCTTTTTTACTATCGCTCTCTACGCTCATTGGTATGCCGTTTTCGCACTCATACCCTCTTTTTACTTTTACATACGATATATTTCGAATAGTAAAGTTTCAAAAAAAGATAAGATAATATTAACTTTATTAAACACATTACTGGGATTAGCTATAACAATTCCTTTCTTCGTCCCATATTTACTAAATATTTCGAACAACGCCAAAAACACTAGCTACGCTGAAAGTATTTTGGGAAAGGGAGCCAGTTTCCTAAGCAGAGACGATTACTCACAATTTTTACTTTATAACCCTTTTATTACTTCGTATTTTTATGCCTTGTTCGTTCCGATTGGACTTTTTATGGCTGCAAAAAACCGTAGGAACATTGTATTTATACTGTGGGCAACCCTCACTATCTTATTTTTTAGATTTTTTGTGGCTTACTCGGGTTTGCACTTTTACCACATGTTTATTCCCTTGATAATTATTGCAGCCTTGGGCATTTCCTGGTTGTTGCAAATTACAAAGGGCGTAGTTAAAAAACCGTTTATTGTCGTTATTTCCATAATTTTCCTTTTTTTATATTTTCAGACCTATAAATTATTCGTCGAACATAAAACTGAGTATCCGTTTGAAAACGAAAAACTAATCTTTTTTGAAACAAAGAAACTTGAACAGGAAGACGATATGCGTCATAAGACAGGGTTTCCACATAAAAGATATTGGAATGAGATAAATGACTACATAAATGAGCAAAATAAAATCAATA
The DNA here is from genome assembly GCA_964533985.1 of uncultured Candidatus Saccharibacteria bacterium. Classification (GTDB taxonomy): domain Bacteria; phylum Patescibacteriota; class WWE3; order UBA101185; family UBA10185; genus CAYSWS01. The sequence goes on from CAZHRD010000047.1 coordinate 3,797, forward strand.
ACGAAAACCTGGGATATTATTCAAACGAAGATAAAGGCATTTCTAGGATCTATATGGATACAGAAATATCCACTACTCGACCTTTTTACGCAGTAGGCATAAAAAGACCCTACTCTTTAGCAAATGATTACAAATTCCCACAATTTAGCAATAAAAGCACTATTCATACAATAGAGAACGAAGAGGGTAGTACTGTAGTAAAAATATATAGAGTAGGCTCAGAATAGTTCGAACAAGCAAAGTTATACTGAACCAACCACTGTTTTTCTCCACACCTATAGAGCACCCATAAATGAACTCTCCTGTGTGCTAAAATAAGCCTACGCATGAACGAAAAACCAAAATCAAAACTTAAATCGGCACTGCTTCTCATCTTACTCACCTTGCTTGTTCTTTTAGGCGTGTTTGGCTACTTCAAATACACTGCTTTTGTTAAACTACAAGATTCTGCCAACGCCGCCTTGTTAGAAAACAAAACCCTGAAAAATGCATCAGACAATTACGATCAGCTTAAATATAAAATGGAACAGGAAAGTGATAGGTGTGGAAAACTACTCAGCAAAGAAGAGGGTAATTTTGCCGAATTTTCCTATTGCCAAAAATTCGTTGAGTTTGTTAATAATAATCTCAAAGATTAAACTGACCTTACGCTTCCTCTATTCTTCGTCTTTCTACTACCACGCATCAGCTTTTACTCAGAACTTGATGAATGCATCCTAGCATAAGCGCTTACCTGCTTTTAAGAGATGCGATTAATTACTAGCCGTAGAGGGATAAAGATCCCACCGTTAGCCTTTAGCATATTTCTTTATGCTAAAATCAAATCATCATGACCTTAACTCCATTTGAAATACTTTTTTTAACCCACTTCATATCAGACTGGATGTTTCAAACCTCATGGGAGTCCATGAACAAATCAAAACAGTTTTTGCCGCTTTTTGTACATTGCTCAGTGTACACAGTATTTTTTATTCCCATCTTCTACTTTTTAAAAATTAACATGCTTCTGCTAATCCTTCTTTTTGTTTCTCATATGATCTTGGACAACAGAAAATTCTTGTTTTGGTGGTTACATAATATAAAAAGAACCAAACAAAAAGATGTGGGAGACATAACTTGGACAATTTTGGTAATTGCTATGGATCAGATACTTCATCTAGCTGTGTTAGGCTTAGTTCTCTTTTTAAATAGCAGATTATAGTATTAAAATACGTGGTTAGCTCAACTTACGCACACTAAAATAAAAAGGCAGCTACAAAAAAAGCTACCTATTGGCACGAGCCTTCAACCCCATAATATCGCGAACAATAAAACTATTAGCTTTTTGTTGAATAATACCCTCATTCTCTAATTTCTTGATTTCTTTGCTGGCAGTTTCTCTAGTTAACCCGCATAAACTTGCTATTATTTTGTGGGTGGTCTCAAAATCTGTCTCTATACCACCGTTAATTCTCTTTCCATGTCTTTCTGCAATCGTCATCATTATTTCCGCAACTTTGGATCCGGCTGTTCCACAAATAACATCTGTTACGTTGTTCATCAATAGCTCAAAGACCGTAAAGATATATGCCTGCGCCTCCTCCATAACAGCTTTATTATTTTCTAAAAAGGTAAAAAAATCTTTAGCAGGCGTTTTCCACATAGAAACATCCGTTACAGCTTCAAAAATATACGGGTTTTCGGTTTTATTGATCGAGTATATGAGCGACATTGGAAAAACCGGATTGAAAAAGTTGATAGTCACTTCTTCCCCATTTTCACAAAGCTTATACAACCTTGTAAAACCGGACTCTACAAATCCCACATTATAAATTGGTTCACCAGGTTTATAGATCATATCGCCTTCTTGATAGCTCAGAAGATTCGTATGCTTAAAGTATTCGGTCAGTAATTTAACCAGTCCCGGCTTCATATTGACATTAATATACAATAAATTTTCCTAAATTTCTAAAAAATGGGTTTGTGAAGCACTTCACACTATCTGCATTGTGCGAATTGGATTACTGCAAAAAATCAGCGTTAGGAGCAAAGTTGCTAATAGAAATGTGGATTTCCCAAAGAGCTACGTTTCTTAAAGAACCCGGCTGTATATCAGCGTAAACCCGCATCATGGGCT
>CAZHRD010000048.1:0-5896 GCA_964533985.1 uncultured Candidatus Saccharibacteria bacterium
GCCGCTTATATGGCCGGTTTTAAATACGCCAAGGGAGACTATGTCATTACCGTCTCGGCTGACCTGGAAATTCCTTTATCAAATGTAAATAAAGTCATAGATTATCTGGACGAAGGTTATGATTTTGTAAATACTAATAGAGTGGGTCGATGGGGTAAGGAAAGAGCCGCAAAAAGCAGCATGGCCAATAAGATTATTGCTAAAATCTCAAAGGTTGATGTTAAAGATAGAGGTTCGGGTGTGAAGGGTTTTACCAAAAATTTATTGAAGCACGTTAATTTATATGGGGAAATGCACAGATTTATTCCGGATTACGTTCAGTTGTACGGAGCCAGAATGATCGAATTTGATGTGGACTTTAAAGATAGGGATTTTGGAAAGTCAGCCTATTCGGGTCATAAGCGCGCCATAAAAGTGATTTTGGACCTATTTACATTGTCTTTCTTACTATATTTTGCCAAAAAACCGTTTTATACCATGCCGGGAAGACTGTTTAGCTTTACCGGGGCCATTATTGCCGGTTTGGGGGGCATAGGAACTTTCTACTTGTTCATACTAAAGATAATGGGCAACGACATAGGAAACAGGCCCTTGTTCATAGTTTCCATTTTAATGTTAGTTTTGGGTATTCAGTCAATTATGATAGGTATGCTGGGTGAGCTGTTGGTCCGAATTTACTTTGAATCCGGAAATAGAGATATTTTTGCGGTGAGAGAAACTGTCTAAGTTAAATCCAATTTTTATTTAGGTAGACTCTTAAAATACGCCACCGTTTTTTCTAAGCCTTCGTCCACGTCTATCTTAGGTTCCCAATCCAAAATTTTCTTGGCTAGTGATATATCAGGTTTTCTTTGTTGAGGATCGTTCTCAGGTAGATCTTCGTAGACAAATTTTGATTTCGAATCACATAATTTTATGATTTTATCTGCTAACTCCATGATAGTTATTTCATGAGGATTGCCTATATTGATCGGGCCTATGAAATCTTCTTTCTGCATGAGTTTGTACATCCCCTCTATCTGGTCGCTCACGTAGCAAAAAGACCTTGTTTGGGAACCGTCTCCATAAACTGTGATGGGCTCGTTGTTTAGGGCTTGTATGATAAAGTTGGAGACCACGCGCCCGTCTCTTTCGAACATTCTTGGCCCGTAAGTATTAAAGATACGCATGACCCTGATTTCCATGTCGTGCATGCGGTGATAATCAAAAAATAATGTTTCAGCCACTCTTTTACCCTCGTCGTAACAAGCACGGGGGCCTATCGTATTAACATTACCCCAGTACGATTCGGTTTGGGGATGAACGGCCGGGTCACCGTAGATTTCCGAAGTGGAGGCTTGCAGAATTCTAGCCTTGTGTTTTCTGGCTAAACCAAGCATGTTAATAACACCTAGTGTGTTGGCTTTTATCGTTCTTACCGGGTTGTACTGATAATGAATGGGAGAAGCCGGGCACGCCAAATTGTAAATTTGATCAATGAGCACGTTTTCCAGGAATAATGGTTGGATGATGTCGTGGTTGATAAACTTGAAATTTTCATTTTCCAGTAAGTGTTCAATGTTTTTTTTGCTGCCGGTGAAAAAATTATCGACGCAGATTACATGCTCATTTTTTTTGATGAGGTAATCGCAAAGGTGGCTTCCCAAAAAGCCAGCGCCTCCTGTTACTAAAACGTTTTTCATAAGGGGATTATAGCAGACCGATTAGATCTTTTCGTACTTGATCATGTCCGCACCATTAAAAAGTAATTTAAAGCATCCACCCATTTTTATCAGGGACGTATGTTCTTTATCGGCCCCGATGTTTTCATAAGATAGGCCCGATTCCCGAGAGATAAAAAGGCTGATGGGAAAACGGTGAGAGACCAGGACGCAATTTCCTTCAGAGTAATTTAGAGCCTCTTCAATGGTCTCTTTGAACTTTGTGTAGACCAGTTTTAAATGGTCCTTTTCGCCTGCGCCCACGTGATTTTCTTGGATATTGTCCCTGATCTCTATGTCGGCTCTTAGGATCTTTGCTAGTAGTTGAGCGGTTTCGGTTGCTCTTTGGTAGGGACTGGAGTAGATCATTTTAATGTCGCGGTCGTCGTGTCTAAGCTTGTGTGCCAAGGCGATAATATCCTCGATACCCTTAACTGTTAGAACTGTACCGCCCAGATCGCTTTCCTGATAGGTTCTGGGGTGGGGTATTCGATAATGGGCATGCCTGACTAAATATAATGTTTTTACCATTATGTTTATTATAGACGACTTTCTAGAAAACAGCCTAGTTCACGGTGTATAATGCCAAGGTAGGCTTTGCAAAGTTTTGAAAGATTTATATGAAAGTAATAAAAATAGGGGCCGAATGGTGCTCCGGTTGTATAGTCATGAGGCCTCGCTGGCGAAAAGTTGAGGAAGAACATCCTTGGTTGATGTCTGAGTATTATGATTATGATGCTTCTGATGAAATTATAGAAAAATATGGTTTGGAACAAGGAAAGCTACCTACCTTCATATTTTTGGATGGGTCTGGGGTTGAGTTGGAGAGAAGATCGGGAGAATTAACGGAAAAAGAAATTGTTGAGCTGATTTTAAAGTACAAAGATAAATAAAAAATGAAAAAGGCCATATTTGCAGTTTTATTCTCAATAGTTTTAGTGTTTAGCGGTAAGGTGTTTGCGCAAAGCGCACAAAATATGCCGAACGTAAACGTATACCTGTTTTGGTCCAGCGGATGCCCACATTGTTTGAGAGAAGAAGAATTTTTAACCGAACTCGTAAAAACCAAGCCCAATATTATTGTTAAAGACTATGAAATATCTAAAAGTTTTACTAACTCAGCTTTGTTTTCCGAAGTAGGAAAATATCTGGAAGCAGATACCAGGGGAGTTCCCTTTACGGTAATAGGTTCCCAGCACTACGCCGGTTTTGGAGACGCAGAAACCACCGGAAAAACATTCATTGAGGCCATTGAAAAAGTGGAGTCAGGGCAAGATTACGATATCTTGAAGGGATTTTTTGATGAAAAGGGAGTGGAAACACCAAAAGAAGAGCCGGTGGAACCGCCGGTTGAGGAGCCTAAAGCGGAAGTAAAAGAAGAAAATAAGATCATAGACTGGGAAAACAGCACCGTTCCCGAAGAAATAAACTTGGGTATTTTTGGAAAGTTAAATCCAAGAGAACTCTCACTGCCGGTTTTAACGTTTGTAATTGCGTTGGTGGATGGATTTAATCCATGCGCCATGTGGGTTTTGCTATTTTTAATAAGTTTGCTGTTAGGTTTTAAAGATAAACGAAGGATGTGGATCCTTGGGGTGACATTTATTGCCGCCTCAGCTTTTATTTACTTTTTATTTATGGCTGCTTGGCTTAACTTCTTTTTGTTGTTCGGTTTTGTCATTTGGATAAGATTGTTGGTTGGGGTTGTAGCCCTATACTTTGGTTACAAAAGTATTAGGTCATTTATCGAAAACAAAGACGATGGCTGCGAAGTTACACAGGATGAGGGTAGGATAAAAACGTTGCAAAAGATCAAAGATATCACTAAGAAGGAAAATTTATTATTAGCCATGGGCGGTATCATATTGTTGGCGTTCGCCATTAACTTAGTAGAGGCTGTTTGCTCGGCCGGTTTACCTGCCATTTACACCCAGATCTTAACACTTAACAAACTTTCTACAGCAAAATACTACATGTACATTTTTTTGTACCAGATAGTTTTTATGCTGGATGACATGATTATTTTTGCTATTGCTATGATAACAATGCATTCGGTGGGTATAGAAAGTAAATACGCCAGGTGGACCAAGATCATCGGCGGTGTAGTAATGGTTGGTATTGGATTACTTCTAATTTTTAAGCCAGAACTTCTTCTTTTTGGCTAACCTTCAACCCCGGTGGTTACTTAAGGATATTGATAAACACGAGAATTAAAAGATAATAAGCCACCAACAAAATGATGTAAGTCCAGTAAGCAAAATACATTTTCTTGGACCAGGGATTAAAGTCAGACGAACCCCGTAAAGTATCTTCACAGTATTGACCGTAGCTAATGATTGGTTTTAACTCTCTTAACTTTCGCAAAAAAGGAATAAAGGGTGGTTCTTCGAAACTTAAAGAACCGGATAAAGAGTAATCCCTTACGCTGTCGTCGTGTTTGGTAGTGACAGATAGTAAATAGGCTCTTTTTGTTTCTGACAGCTCAATATTCGAAATGTTATCCAGGCTAATTTCTATGCTTTTAAAGGTTTTGTTGATTATCAGAGCGTTCTTTTCCTCATTGATCTCAATGTAGTGACTTTTGCTCAAGGAAAAGAAAACATAGATCATGATAAAAGCATAAATAACTGTAAAAAGTATAAAAGCCAAGATCCCAAATTTCACAAAGGCTATGTAAACTGCCAAAAACACCGGAAAAAAGCTTATCAATACTAAAGTTAAGAAGGTACCTTTTATGGGTGGGACATATCTTAAGGTAATGTTCATACTATTTGTCTCGAGCTAATATGTATTCGGCTATGCCCAGCAAGAATTTCTTTTCTTCCTCAGGCACAGTTTGGGGAAATTCTTCTTCCACGATCTTTTTGGCCATGCCGATGTAGTTTTCGGCCATAGTCTTGGCATAATCGTAAGAACCACTATCGGTAAGAATGACCCTCACAATTTCCAGGTCGTTTTCATCCAGGTAAGTGTTGCCAAGCATGGCTTTGATCTGCTCTTTGTGCTCGTCGCTGCCGTTCTCCAAGCAGTGCTGTATCAAAAGGGTGATCTTGCCTTCTTTAAGATCATCTAGGTTCGATTTTCCGGTTTCGGTAGTGTCTCCAAAAATAGCTAGCATGTCGTCTTTGACCTGAAAGGCTATCCCCAAAGGCACGGAAAATTTTGAGATAGTTTCAAATAAATTTTTATCTTCTACGCCGGCTAAGATAGCACCTACATGCATGGGATTTTCAAATGTATACACACTGGTTTTCCATTTGAGCATATTGGTAATTTCCTTTTCGCTGACGTTTTGGGTGAGGGCAGCATAGACGTCCAAGATTTCACCGTAACCGGTGGTAATCATCGTTTCGTGGATCTTTTTATTCAATTTATTTTTTGTGTCAGCCGAAATTTCCAGCTCTGTAAGAAGTCTTAAGGCAAAGTGGCCTCCAATAATGGCGGCAATGGTCGCAAAGCTATTTCCATAATGTTCTATTTCGTCACTATTAAATTGGCTTATCTGGGTTTTTATCATTTCATGAGCTGTAGGTCCGCCTCTTCTGTCGGGAGATTTATCAATAAAGTCATCTAAAACAAGAATGTAAGCGTGGATGAGCTCTATAATAACCCCTAAATTATAAGCGGCATTCTCGTCTTTACCGCCCATCATTTTATGTGTAGCGTAGGTCATGGCTGCTCTAAGCCGTTTACCGCCACGTCGAGCCACGTCGGCATATGTATCAAAGATGTTTACAATGTACTCGGGGTAGATACCTCTTGCCTTTTTGATTTCTTGAGTCAGTATGTTTTCCAAGCGCTCATCAACGTTTGTTTTTACAGCTTGCAGATATTCTTTGGCAAAATCAATGTTAGTATCCATAGCAGTTAGATTATACTGATATTTTTTAATTTAGCGAAGTATTTTGAGACGTGTAAAATATATTCATGTTCGGAAATTACCCCGTCAACGACGACTGGATTTTTGTAAGACAAATAGAAGCCTTTAATCAAAGTATCTTTAAATTGAATGCTAGGTTGGACCCATCCTTTCTGGCCCAAGGATTTTTAGGATTTTTGTGGTCCAAATTTTTTGGCACGAGTTTTATTTCTTTGCAAATTTTAACTATTTTGGTAACACTTCTGGGTTTGTGGTTTTTGATCAAGATTCTTAAATTGTACGATACTGACAAGAAGTTAGTTGCAGTGGGGGCGTT
>CAZHRD010000049.1:0-5821 GCA_964533985.1 uncultured Candidatus Saccharibacteria bacterium
GTCATCCAAAATTACCAGCACGTCCCTACCATTGTCCCTATAATACTCAGCCAGCGTCATGGCCGAATAGGGTGCAATGTAGATCATGCCCAGAGGATCGGAAGCAAATGAGAAAATACCGATAAAGTTTTCTCCAATACCCTTATTTCTTACAAAGCTCTCTACATATTTGGCTTCCGTTTTCTTTTTTCCTATACCACAGTAAATACACAAAGTTCCCTGTTTGGCCTGGGTCATAATAGTTTGCAGTAAAAAGGCCGTTTTTCCTACCTTTCTGTCTCCCAGCACCATCTCCCTTTGTCCTTTACCTAAAGGCACCATGAGATCTACCACGCTCACACCGGTCAATAGAGGCTCTAAAACCCTTTCTCTGGTGTCTATTTTAGTGGGGAGGGCATCTATATACCTGCTTTCTTTGATGTTTTCTATTTTCACCGAACTGCTAAAGGGATTTCCCATTGAATCGACAAAGTTACCTATGTATGAATCACTGATAGGAAGGTGGAATGGTTGTTGTGTCCCCACGGCACGGGTACCAATAGGCACTGATGTCTCTGAAAAGAGCACCACCTCTACGTATTCTTCAGAAAGGCTCACAACTAGACCGCTCTCACCCGTCTCAAACAACACAATCTCCGACATTTTCACTGACGGGATGCCTTTGATATACAAAATAGGATAGGCGGTTAAACCCACATAACCGACTTCTTTGGTTTTTTGTAGTAGTTCTTCGAATCTGTTTTCCATGTTATGCCTGCTCCTTCAAGGCGTCGGCTTTTGCTAAACCCTCTCGTACAAACTCGTCCATATCATGCTCAGTAAAATATTCGTCCAAAAGATTTTCTAGTGAGTACTCAAAATATCTACCTTTGTAGACCATCAACACTCCGCTCTCCATAAGCCGGTTGACAGAAAAGTCTATCAGAATGTCGTCCCGGATATTCTCCGAGCACCAGTCGTGTAGTCTTTTCACAAATTCTGTGTTGGGATGAATAGGAACTACAAAGCTAATCTCTTTCACGTCTTCGATGTAGTCTATGACCAATCTCAGTCTCTCTTCGGCGTCCATAGGTTTGTTGGCATCGATCCCGCTTAACACGTTTTCGAGCACCACTAATAAATCATCATCCACCGAATGCTCCATGTTTATCATAATTCCTTCGGCGTCCGTTTTATATAAATTATCTGACATGTCACGCAATAATGTGACAACCTTCCTGGAATATCTTGAAGTTCTAATAGCCGAACATAACGCTTTTTTCTGATTATCGTCTAATGATGCCATACACTTATGATCAAAGCTCCTTTAACTTGGTGGTTCTTTTAATACCTTCGAGTGACCTGATAATGAGTTCTTCGTGGTCTTTTGAGTTCATGGTTTTGCCAAGCACGTCTCTGGCCACTTCTTCCATCATACCCATAGACAGCTTATCAATTTTTGCCATGCGGTCATCCTTGTAATTTTTCAGGTCCTGCTTGATCTGGTCGTACTCATTTTTGACGTCCTGTTTGAGAGTATTTTCTGTTTCGATAGTGGCCTGTCGTAGACTCTCCGCAAAGTCGTGCACCACGGCCTTGGCTTGTTCGTATTCCTGGTTAATATCCTGCTTGATCTTGTTTTCCGTCTCTTCCGTGACCGTTTTTAGGCTTTCGGCCAACCCGCCTACTTCGCTCTTTAGCTTGTCATACTGGCCCATAAGCTCGGTTTTGATGGTGGCTTCCGCTTCCTCGGTCACTCTTCTAATATTCTCGGATAGATGCCCGATCTCACCTTGGACTTGTTCGTACTGGCTCCCTAGGCTGCTCTTCATATTCTGTTCTGCTTCGGTAGTTAAAGTCTTGAGGGTCTCAGCTAGACCGGCCATTTGGGCTGAAACTTGGTTATACTGATTCTTCATGTCCTCTCTGATAGTGGTTTCCGTATCCGAGGTCGTCTGCTTCATGGTGTTGGCAAATGATCTTACTTCAGATGTTAGTTGCTGTTTTAGGGCGTCTGAGATCTCCACAAAACTCTTAAGGGACGATTCTTTTTCTTGGCCTAATACTGCCTTGTAAGAACCCAGTAGGTCTTGGGATAACATGTCAAAAGCCTGCATTTGCTTTTGGGTGAGCTGCTGCATTCTCTGTTCAAACAGATCTTTGGTTTCCGATTTAACATCCTGGGAATCTTGAAAGATGGACTTAGCCTCGGTGTTGGCCTCCTGCAGTAAGTCCATGGCCCGTCTCCGCGCCTCATCCAGTATCTTTACCGCCTCTTCAACAGCGGCATCTCTAGGATCAACGGTTCTTCCGCTTTTCTTTTGATGCCTTTCGTGAAGCCAATAATAAATGGAATAGCCAAGCGCGGCCAAAAAGGCGAAAAACGTGATTATAAAAACCAAACTTGGCGCGCTCGAAATATTGAGTTGGGGCAGTGTAGGCATGTTTTTACTTTACAGCACCAAAATTAAATACGCAATTGCCAGACCACTGGCAATAATAATAAATGTCAAAATAAAATTAAATATGATCACGCTTTTAATGGATGACCCAGCTAATGGGTTTCTACCTAAGGCCTCGACTCCGCGGCTAGTTAGACGGCTGAAGGATAAAAAGGCAATCGCAAAAGTGATGGCTGTAACTATAAGAGCCATGATGTAGCGCAATGAAGCTAGCGGGGTTAAAAAGGCTGAAGATAGGCCATCACTAATGACCGTAAGTAGGTTTTCCGTGAGAGACTCTTGTTTAAGATGGGACTTTATGTCCACATAAGCCGAAATCACCCCTACTTGATTTGGGTCCGTGGATGTATATTCCTCTAAAGCTATGCCCAAAACCCGTCCACTCTTATCAGCTTTTTGGGCTACTCCCGGTATTTCAGACGACGTTAGATAATCCCCTCTTTTAATCTCACCATTTTTTGAGGAGACCCTGACGTCCATTTCCCCTTTAGAACCCACCAAAACGTAGTTTTCCAGATTCCTGTCTTCCAAGTATAAGGCCGGATTACCCGATACCAAACCAAACATGTTGGTATCATAAGCTTCTATGCTTAAGATGTACTCTCCATCGACATAACTGATGATGGAGCCCTCAGCCACGTTGGGATCTAAGATAGGGGTTGAGATAGCAAAGTCGTAGGTACTGGCAAAAACGCTCTTAAGAGCGACTCTTAAGGCCAAAAATAGTATTAATAAAAACAAACAGTTTTTAATGGTTTTTATGGACAGTATCTTTTTCATTCTATTTGATTATACCAATTATTATATACGTAAGTTCAATACTTTTTTAGGTTTTTCTTTCATTTCTTTTCTACTTTTTTAGGCGCATCCTAGGGCACGTGTTTTTCACCATTTTGTATTTTTTTAATCTTAATTTTGGTATCTTAGCCTCGCGCTTAATCTAATTATTACCCGATTAGCGCCCTAAGTATATTTTCATATTATTTCTTATGCCATTGACGACACCTAAGCCGAACACCGTTAGCGCCACAATATGACAATTACACGACACGGTGGAGGTATGATCTCACAAGATTTTTGGGGGTCCGGGTCAAACTTCCTATAACTTTTGTGCACACAGTTCAACCTCATCTTCCGGAGAATTGGGGACCAACTTCTAAATACATTTTTAACTTTCCAAACTCTAAAAACACTTCCCCGGTTATACCGATTTGGTAGCCTGCAGATGCAACGAGGCGCAAAAGTTCAGGCAGCCGATTTTGGCTATGGGGCTATATATCGTTGTCCTTGTATCCCTAGAAGCTATAATAACGGCATTTGAACAGCTTCGGGTGTTTATTCGGGTTATCGTTTACGTGTCTTTGTCATATAAATATTAGCACTCGATACCGGTCTTTGTTAGGAGTCAATTTGTTGCGTAGATCAGGAGATAGACCCAGCATGCTCCTTCCCAAAACTAAGCTTAGGTGTGTCTATGTTGATATTTACACAAAATTGAGTACCTTTATATCTCTCGTTTGATAAAGAATGGACGAAAATATTTTAGCCTTTACTACCGCTAGAGACATGGTGTACAAATAGCTAAGTGTACGCGGTGACTCACAGGCATAAGATATATATTACAACCACGCCATATGAACACGTTCGTATTATATTCGGCAGGGTGCGGACGGGTCTTCTGAACACTCCACTGTATGCCCGTGTACTATCTAATTTATTTGGCTTGGGATCAACCAAAGTGTGGTTTCTGGAAAATTTATGTACCGGATCTTTATAAAATGAGCTATCTTTACTGCCACTTTATCTAGTACAAACCTAACGGCATTATATAAGCATGCGAAACCCAGCACTCACTTGACAACTTCGGGCTTGCCCAAAAAGTTCGTGCCAGGTATCTGAAACTTAACAAAAATTGATTAAAAAAAGGGAAAAGGTCACTGTTATTTTAGACATCTAACCGGGGTGCGCTGTCATAAACTGGCACTACTTAGAATTTGTGTTTTGCTATGTGCCATCAAATGTCAATTTGTCGACCGAATCGACTACCCACCAACTCACTACTATGTCATTCTGCCCCGCCGCATTGAGTGTGATTTCAAATTCTGTCATTCCGATCTTCTTAGTTCCAAGAAGCACCGGTGTGTCTGGTGTCACAAATATGAGTGAATTGTCATTGAGTGCCGTAGTACTTACTATCACAGATGTCTGACCTGCTAGTATGACACTCTTACCGGCCGAGGCATCGTCTATGGCTTTACTGGCCACACTGTACTTCTCAGCTCTTATTTCTCCGGCCACATCCATCATACCGTCAGGAGTAATTGTTACTACCCCATCTAACAAGTCTATGTTTCCTGCTAGGCTCTTTTGTAAAAATAAGGTCTGAGATTCGCATAGCAACTCGTCTCCCTCTCCGGTCAACGGGTTGTAGCAGGTGGGCCCCAGGATATCTATGGAGTTTTCAATGGTATCAAACCTTATTAAACCAGCTGTTAGATCACCTGAAATGGTTACGTCGTTTAGCATGGTTTCGCCTAAAACCACCATATCGCTTGAGACTGTAAGCAGGTCGTTCCCTTCAGCATCCTGTCCCGCACTTAATCCCAAAGCGTCTATAAAGCCTGTAAATTCGTCAAATAGGGCTATCATCTGGTCTAAAATGGCCTGGCCATCACTTTGAGTGGATTCGGGCACCCCGTCAATACCATTTAGGGCTAATAAGCCGTTAATTTCATCAATCTGGCCTTGTAGGTAGCTCTCTACGGCGTTTACATCCTCATGCTGGTCTTGTATACCTTTTACTAAAACGGGTATTAAATCGGTATATCTGAGGCCTAAGCTACCTTCGGATACAACCGCTTCCGGAATAACGGATTGTACCTCCTGAGCGATAAGCCCTAATCTCAATCCATCTTCGGGTTTGCCTATCCAAGTGAAGTCAACTGGCCTTAATTGTAAAATCTCATCCAAACCATATTGCATATTTGTAATATTTTCCTTGTACTTGATGTCTGACGTCTGTATGACACCATTTGTGGCGTAGACATCATCCCATCTATATGAAGAACTACCCAAATCGTGCAAATCATCTGTACCCGGTATGACCGCGTTAGCGTTAGTGGTGCCAATGCCTAAGTTCATGACAATGTCACCTGAATTATAAGTGGTTAGAGTGAGATTCAGGCTCTCATAGCTTTCACCTGATTCTATGGTTAGCGGTCCGTCCGATTTAATGTTGGCCGATGATTGATTTGTGAATTGTAAGTCATAAGCTATGTTGATATCGCCCACGGCATTGAAACTGGTAGGTACGTCAAAGCTTATGCCGGTGGCTCCAAATGTAGCCACATCTGTTCCGCTATCATTAATGGTCATTTCCC
>CAZHRD010000050.1:0-5678 GCA_964533985.1 uncultured Candidatus Saccharibacteria bacterium
TGACAACCTCATCCTCAGGGGATTCCCAAATAAAGATACCACTAGCCTGAGAACCGGTTAATCCAAATCTTTCTCCCGCAGTAGTGCCGGTGACCGTGTTGCCGGCAAATGTATTGTCGTGAGCGTTCCCATAAATGAAAATGCCGGCAATTTTAGCCCCCGTGATGGTGTTGTTGGTGACGATATTATCGTGGCAGGAAACACTACCCTCGTCTTCGTAATACAAAAGATCTATACCGGGCCCATTCAAGCTGTTTGACCCGATGGTATTACTATCAACCTCAATATTGTTACAGCCGTCTAATCTAATGCCCGGCTCTCCTGTGTGAGACCCCGTGGCGGTGTCTACAGAATTATCCTCAATAGTTGAGTACGACGCGTAGTAGGCGACGATCCCGCGGCTATTATCTTCCAGGGTATTGTTCCTAACAGTAATATTCTTACATTTATCAGGATCTAGTGTGCCGTGTCCGGTGAAGTAGACACCGGCATTGTTGGTAGAATTGTCGTGCCCGGTAATAGTATTATCTTCAATAAGAAGGCTGTCTATGTAGTCCTTCACCCTGATGCCATCGTTTTCATTGTCCTCACAGGTGTTACCGGATATTGTGCCCGCGATATAGGTTAGGCTTGAAGTACCGGTTACCCCAATGCAAACACCGGAGGAGGAGTCATTATCCGTATAGTTATTGTCCAAGATTTCATTTCCGGTTATGGTGAGAGTTCCTTTGTAATCATCAAATTTTATGCCTCCATAATTGTTCGATGAGATATTATTTTTGACCGTTACCGTCTCGCTGTATTCGTGCTGAATTGTGCAAGGTGCTTTTGAGATAATTATTCCTTGACCACCAGCGTTTTCAATCTCATTATCTTGTATGGTGATGGTTCTTCCGTTGTGTACCGCAATTCCCGCTACATCATCCTGGTCGTCGTCGTTTTCGTCGGTGAACTCATCATAGGAGTCAGTCCCGCTTAAACCGGCATGTCTGATTGTAAAGCCTTTAAAGTTTATTTTTTCAATGATATCATCGGGGCTTTGATGCCCGGAGATTATTACACCGGCTCGTTTTTCGTAGGATGTGCTACAGCCGCTATAGTGCCAATACGGTTCCAGATCTTCTAAGTCGATAACGCTTTGATTTGCGCCAGCACCTTGAATAACTAAGTTATCTGTGTTGATGCGCAGATATTCTCTGTATGTTCCCGCCGCAACATTGACGGTGTCACCTGGGTTAGCATGGTTTATAGCGGCTTGGATAGTGACATAGTAGCGGTCACCATCTGTATCAGAGTAACCTGCGTCGTCATCCACATAGAGGGTTGCCGCCGGTGGCGCAGCTTTTATGCTCACTAAAAAGACTGAAATAATAAATAGCAATAGAGAAGCAGCTAGAGTTAGATACTTTTTGTTTTTGGCAGTAACTACGGGCAATTAGTTGCAATCATGGTTGTTTCCTTTTTCAATCAAATAAATAAAGGATACAGTCATGGTCTGCATCAAATACACCTACCGATCGCGGTGCATACCATGTATTATATCACTATCGGGTTAGCTATTTTTTGGGTTGGTTCATATACCTCCATTTTTGTTGGAAACTGATATTATAAAAACATGGAAAACAAGAAAATCCGTTTTATTATTTATCCCGTGCTCATTTTGTATTTCTCGTTCTTTTTCTCACGCAAAATAAACTTGATCACGGCCGATTTGGGACGCCACATTACCAATGGAAGGGTTTTTATCGAACAAGGCCAGGTGGTTTCCACGAACTTTTACTCATACACCCAACCCGATTTCCCGGTCGTAACTCACCACTGGCTTAGCGGGGTAATATTTTACTTAGTGCACCATGTTTCAGGCTTTACCGGATTATCACTTTTCTACATGCTAATAAGTGGCCTGACTGTATTTTTCTTTTTTAAAGTAGCCGAAGAAAAGTCCAATGTTTTTGTGGCCTTGTTAGCCACACTTTTATTAATTCCCCTCATGGCAAATAGGAAAGAGATCCGACCCGAAGGTTTTAGCTATCTTTTCATGGGCATTTACTATTATTTGCTCACCATTTACCAAAAAAAGAAAATAGAACTCAAGTTTTTAGTACCGATAATTCTAGTTTTGCAAATCCTTTGGGTGAATTTACACATATTTTTCGTGACGGGAATTATGATCATTGGCGCGTTTACTTTTGTAGAAGCGATAAAAATGTGGTCTCTCAAACGGAAAAGTAGTTTCAAACCACTGGTAACTCTTTTAGCTATCTCAGTTCTAGTTAGTCTTACCAACCCGTACTTCATCCAGGGTCTTTTAGAGCCACTAAAAATACTAAAGGAATATGGTTACATGATCATCGAAAACCAAACCGTCTTTTTCATGCAGAAAAGAATTCCATCATTTGAATATTTTTATTTTGAACTTCTTTCCGTAGTTTTCATATTTATGCTCGCGCACATTACGATCTCAAAAAGACGTTTTACGCACGCCGTACCGCTTTTGCTTAGCCTAGCTTTCACAATTTTAGGGCTACGTGCCATCAGAGGCATACCTATTTTTGGATTTTTCTTAGTTCCCGTTACGGCAATTTATTTGTTCGAATATCTCAAATTAGAAAAAACTAATTTTGCTAAGTGGGCGGTGGCAGCCATTATTCCACTGACGTTTATCCCGAATCACCAATTCAGCATTTCAGATGCCGGTTCCGGTTTGGGTTTAGCGCCGGATATAAATTCGTCCGCCGAATTCTTCCAACAAAACCACCTCAAAGGACCTATTTTCAATAACTACGATATAGGTGGCTACCTTATCTACCACTTTTATAATCAAGAGCCGGTATTCGTCGATAACCGTCCGGAAGCCTACAGCGTTTCCTTTTTCGAAGACACTTACATACCAATGCAAGAAAATGAAGATAAATGGCAGGAAGCTCTGCAAAAATACAACTTCAATACCATCTATTTTTACCGAAGAGACGCCACACCGTGGGCCCAACCCTTTCTTATAGAAAGACTGCATGACCCCGAATGGATTCCCGTTTATGTAGATAACTACGTTCTAATCCTGGTTAGAAATAATGAGCAAAATCAGGATATAATAAATAACCACAAGCTTCCGCAAGAGATGTTCGTGGTGACTTAAATATGAAAATACTGATTGCCGCTGGAGGTCAGGGAACAAAACTTTGGCCGCTAAGCACCAAAAAAAATCCAAAGCAATTTCAAAAGATAGTTGGAGACAAATCATTGTTCACCCAAAACGTTAACATGCTTCTAAAAAAGTATCGGCCTGAAGATATTTTTGTATCGACCAAGAAAATGTACAAAGACATAGTAACCCAGCAAGCACCCCAACTTCCCCAAGAAAATCTGATCATAGAGCCCGACACATTCAGGGGCAGAGGACCGGCCGAAGGTTTTGCTTTTCTAAAAATGTCTTTGGTGCACCCGGATGAAACATTCACCCTTTTGCAATCAGATTGCCTTTACCTACCCCAAGAAACATATCTGGCCACACTAGATGTTATGGAAAAAGTGTCCCAAAGAGACAAAAAACTCATTTCAGGCGGTTTAGAGCCAAAATACCCTGTCATTGGAGTGGACTATTTGGCCTTAGATAAACTGATCGAACAAGAAGCCGGCGCCCAAATATACAGCGTAAAAAAGTATTTAGGAAGAAAACAAACCTTTGAGGACACTAGGCAAATGATCGAAAAAGAAAAAGCTGTTATTCACGTGAATATCAACACCTGGACACCTAAGTTAATGATGGAAGCTTACAAAGAAATCAGACCCGACTGGTACAAAAAACTTATGGATATTAAGGAAATTATTGGTACCGACGACGAAGACGCCAAAATAGAAGCTGTCTTTAACACTATGGAGGTTGGTTCTACGGAGGAAGTCACCAAGCATGTATTTGAGAAAGGTTACATTGTGGCTTTTCCCTTCAAGTGGATCGATGTGGGGACGTGGGATTCGGTTTATCAGCATCTAGCCACCAAAGATGAGGTTTACGCAGAAGGAAATGTGGTGGCGCTGGATTCTTCGGGGACTTTAGTAAAAGGCACTAACCCGGAAAAACTCATTGCCGTTTTGGGTCTAAAAGACATGGTGGTGGTTGATACTGATGACGTTTTATTTATCGCTCCAAGAGATAAGGTTGGGCAAACCAAAGATGTCCACGATGAGTTAAAAGAAAAAGATTTAGAAAAGTTTTTATAGAAAGGAGGTGCCGTTTGTGAAAGGTTTCATTGAATTTATCAGAGAACAAGGGGTAGTGGGTTTAGCGATCGGTTTTATTTTAGGCGGCTCTGTATCTAAAGTGGTTACAGCTTTGGTCGATGACGTTATTAATCCATTGTTGGGTATAGTTTTGGGTGCTGTTGGTGGTTTGCAAAACGCAGTATTAAAAGTAGGTCCGGCCAAGATCATGTACGGCCATTTTGTGAGCGTTTTAATTGACTTTACGGTCATAGCGTTTGTGGTTTACTACATTTTCAAGGGTTTAGAAAAGAAAATTGATAAGAAAAAGCAATAATGGTAAGGTAGAGGCTGCTGTTGATACGTTTGGAGGGATGCAGGAGTGGCCAAACTGGCTCGCCTGGAAAGCGACGCGCTCTTAACCGGGCACGGGGGTTCGAATCCCCCTCCCTCCGCCAAAACTGCGTTTTGGCTCAGGACTAAGCGTTCCTAAGTTCGTTTCACTCACTAAGTAACTACTTGAGCCCTCCGCCACATTGCCGTTTCCAAAAACACTAAAAATGTGCTATACAATCACATATGGATACAGTTTCCCAAATTAAGCAAAAACTAGACATTACCGACATTGTGGCTAGCTACATTTCGCTTAAAAAGGCTGGTAAGAACTACAAAGCCGTGTGTCCGTTTCACTCAGAAGACACCCCTTCCTTCATGGTTTCCCCCGAACTGCAGATATTTAAATGTTTTGGCTGTGGCGAAGCCGGGGATATGTTTAGTTTTGTAGAAAAAATAGAAGGGGTAGAATTTGCCCGTGCCATGGAAATATTAGCCGAAAAAGCTGGTGTGAAGATAGAACGCCAGGACGTAGACCCGAATTACAAGAAAAAGACCAAATTGTATGAAATTAACCACATGGCGGCAGAATTTTATCATCATCTTCTTACCAAACATAAATCGGGCCAAAAAGCGCTGGATTACTTGAAAAAAGAGCGTGGGTTGGACGACGCTACCATAGACGCCTATAAACTAGGCTATGCGCCCAACAATTGGGATACTCTCAACCAATTTCTCACTAAAAAAGGTTTTGAAACGGGAGATTTGGAGTTGTCAGGTGTGGTTGTCCAAAAACGGGACGAAAAAGGCCATATAGATAAATTTAGAGGTCGGGTTATGTTTCCCCTCATAGATACGTCAGATAAAATAGTCGGTTTTTCAGCCCGGGATATTGTCGGCAGGGACCCAAAGTACCTAAACACACAAGAAACCTTGATTTTTAATAAAAGTGCCTTTATTTACGGGTTAAACAAAGCTAAGGTAGACATTAAAAAAGAAGGGGTGGTGTTTGTGGAAGGTCAGATGGACGTCATAAAAGCTTGGCAGAACGACATCAAAAACGTAGTGGCCGTGTCCGGGACTTCGCTGACTAGTTTGCAATTATATATTTTGTGACAAGCACATTTTTTTATAGCAAAGGCTTTGTG
>CAZHRD010000051.1:0-5625 GCA_964533985.1 uncultured Candidatus Saccharibacteria bacterium
CCACCCCGTTCCAAACTACGATGCAGAACGCGTCCACTCCGCAGACCACACCCGCTTCGCAGCCTTCGACCCAAGAACCCAACCTTACCGAAAACGAAATCCAAAAGAAAAAAGAGGCATTCTATAAAAAAATCAAGTTAGCCGGATTTTTGTTTATCACAATAGAGGCTACCGCCTCATTATTTGTCCTGGGTAGATTCGCCTACAACAAAACAAAAAATACTTATTTGGTCAGAGAAACAACGGAAACTACCATCTCATCCCAGGAAATTATCAATTCTAACAACCGTGAACCAGAAAAGACCAAAGAGTGGGAAATTTACACTAGTGAAAAATATGGTTTTTCTTTTGAGTACCCCAAAGGTGATCCTCTCACTGTTTCCAATACCTCTGAGGACGAGTTCTTGGTGAAGGTTTTTTCCCAAGATATAGTACCAGTGGAAAATCCCACCGGAGAAAACCTGGTTAAAGGTTATATCTTTCAAGTCAAACCATTAACGCTTGAGGTTAGAAATCTAGACAGTGCTGTAGAGGTTAAAAAGAATTCTTTTTATAGCCTGTGCCCGGAAACAGCTTCCATCACTGACACGGTTGGTAGTGTAATATCCGGCATCGAGGGCAAAGGATTTAAAGTTTATAACTGTAACGCCGATTACTCTGTGGACTATGTCACCACCAACCGTTACATCTACGAGATCACCCAAATTTATAAAGGTGATGTGGGTTTCAAACAAGTTTATAAAGCTAAAACTAATCAAATCTCACAATCCATGGTCATCGATCAAAATTTACCGGCAGAGGACCCCTACGTTTTGTACGAAAGCAAATATGGCTTTTCATTTTCCTACCCGAGACAACTTGACTCCCAATACAGTGATGTGCCCTATCCCCCGCAGGAAAAGATAGAAAAGCTGATTACAGTAGCCGAAAATGACAATACGAATGCGGTCGGATTTTTCTATGCCTGGGGCGGTCAAAATTTTAACTTTAACGATTATATAACCCAGCAGCAGCAACTTCTGATCGACGACTACACCGTGGTAAAAGGACGCGCTCCGGATGGTAAGAAGACTGAATTAAGTGTAGACGGACAAACAGCCGTGATGTTCGAAGGTTATACTTGGGAAGGAAATGATCTGATTTATATACCCCTTCCCCAAAGTAGTGGGGTTCTCGTAATTTCCAAAACCAATATCTCGGACGATATTTTTGATGCTATTTTAAAATCTATAGTCTTGGAAAAAAATTAATCCCAGGATTTAGTGACTCTTGAAAAATTCCCAAATTAACTCTGTGGCATTAACACTTTTGCCTGAAATATTTTTGAAAAACTCTTTAGCGCTTCCCGGCCAAGCGTGTCCCCCATTGTAGGCGTACATGACCACCTCGGCTCCATCCTTACATTCGTTATAAACTTCTTTGGAAAATATATCCTGATTGGAAATTTCCGCCGGGTGCCTCTGACAATCATTATTCTCCAACCAAAAATTAACCGTATCATAGGCACTGCTAAAAGAGTAGATATCGAATCCGGCTGAATTTCCTCCGCCAAAAGGTACAAACGGATCTTCTTTGCTGTTTATGATCATGATGGGTGTGGGAACGTAGGTTTTTTCAGGCAAGTAGAAATCTCCGTCTTTTTCTAATGTACCCCCAATAGCCGAGGACACCACCGCCAGCGCTTTTACTTTGTCGGGGTGTTTTAAAGCCACCAAGTGCGCCAACATGCCGCCGTTGGAATGCCCGGTCAGATAAACCTTGTCGGCGTCCACACTGTACTCATCGATAACTTCCCTCATCACACTGGCCACAAATCCCACATCGTCCACCCGCTTTTCAAACGCAAACTTGCAACAAAATTTGCTATCCCAGGAATAAAGCGAAAACATATTGGCTCTGGTTCCATAAGGATAAACCACAATAAAACCTTCTTTATCAGCTAGCCTGCTAAAACCGGTATTTAATTCCATGATTCGTGCCCCAAAAGACACCCCATGCAAAGCCACCACCAACGGATACTTGGTGCCGGGTTGGTAATCTTTAGGCAAGTGAATGCGATACCTTCTTTCGGTCCCGTTAAAATCCATTACCTTCTCTTTTGACTTATGCGTGCGAATGCCCACAAAGACACATAATCCTAAAAGTATTAAAATGAGGACAGAGATTAAAAAATTTTTGATCATAAGACAAACCTATTATATATGAGAGATGTTCGAATTAAAAAGTATTTCAAAAAATTACCTTATACTTATGCGTTCGGGCTTAATGCTACTATAGAACTTTTAAGAATTAAGCCTACTAAGGTGTATAAGGTTTTGTTTAAAAACGAAGCTAACAAGTACAAAGAAACGGAGCAGATCAGGTTCTTGTGCCAACGAAATGGAGTGAAATACGAGTTTAATAATAAATTAGTGGATAAAGTTGCGCCTAAAGAAAATACTTATGCAGTGGGAATTTTTCAAAAATACGAAGACCAATTGGATCCGGCTAGAAATCATGTGGTTTTGGTTAATCCCAGTGATTTTGGAAATTTGGGTACTATCATCAGGTCTATGGTGGCGTTTGGGTTTTTTGACTTAATTCTAATTAGGCCGGCAGCCGATATTTTCAATCCTAAAGTTGTTAGCACCACCACCGGAACTTTGTTCAATATCAGATTTAAACATTATGATAGTTTTAAAGCCTACGTGGACGAGTTTGAGTTCCACAAGTGCTTTTTGTTTAAACTAGACGGGCAGAATAAACTCAGAAAGATCAAGTTTAAGACGCCCTACAGTCTGGTTTTTGGTCACGAAACAAGGGGGCTTGATGCTTCTTTGGATCAGTTCGGTGAGACAGTTTTGATCGAACAAAGCCAACACACGGATTCCCTTAATTTAGCCATGTCTGCTTCCATTGCGCTGTACGAAGCCGCGAATAATACCGAGGAAATAGTACCGAAGAAATAAAGATAAAATAGAATGCGCCCAGGGTAAACTTTATCCCACGTTTTTTAACGTGTCAACCCGACGCAAAGTTAATAAATATTGGTTTTATCTGGTAAGCAAAACGGCTGTGGGTAAACTTCTACCGGGACCAACCACGTATCTACCGTCAATGTACATAGCCGAAGAACCACCGCCGTCTAAATTCAAAGCGTACTTAGCGCCTAAAGCCTTCATGGCATAGGCCGCTTCTTCTACCGTGGCGTTTGTAATTATGGCTAGATAAATATTCTCACCGCCCACACCTATAGCTCCCCGGGTACCTTTTATTTTTTGGAACGAAGTCAGGTCGCCGTCTTTGACCACCACTTCATTATTTTTTAGCAATGAAGGATAATTCGAAATAGCCGCGTCTACACTTCCCCCACCGAATTCATTCGACTTCTTGTAAAACTCGTAAGACCCACCTCTAAAAGTGAACATGCCGGTTTTGTCCCACGACCTAGCATCTTTATTAAGCCATTTTCCCTGCTGCGAATGATAAAGCGCATAGTCGAAAGAGTTTACTTTTCCGCCACAGGAAGAGTAGTCGGGTGGGCAGAAATAGGAACCATTCATGCCGGCAAAGGCGCCGTATTCGTTAACATAATCTCCAAGAGACTTGGTGGGACAATTGTTCGAACAATCACCCGAAGATGCCGAGACAGTTTTGACTCTCACTTCCGACAAAGGCATTTTAATCAAATAAACTCCGTGAGAGCCCTTTTCCGTTTGCACTGTGGTGTAGGTGTAGCCTGAAGATGGCGGGGGCGGTGGGGGCGGTAGCGTGGCCAAATATTCCTGATAAGTTTCGTCTAGTTTGGCGTTTTCCTCCTCGATGATAGTTTTAAGCTCATCAAATTCCTGGTCGATTATTTTTTGCCCGAATTCGTCCATTTTTGATAAAGCTTCCCCAACATCCAGCTTGGCATTTTCGTTCCTTTGAATTTTGGCCTCATAGTCTCCATATAGCTCATAGGCCTCATTCACATTGGATACCAAGCTACCTTCCGGGGTGTTTTTGATAGTTTCAAGTTCCGCTTCCAAGTTAGACAGTTGGCTTTCAAGATTCTGTTTTTCTAACAAGGAAAGATGCTCGTTAAATAATTCTTCGGATAAATTTTGCTTAAAGTTTTCTTGGGCCTCTTTTACTTCCGAGTAACTCATTTTTAAACTGCTAATGTTGCTTTTCGATCTAAAAAACAAAAAGGTGAGGAGGAGGATGGGCACATATATCAATATAGCTCCGGCGATAACAAAAAGTGTGTATTTATTCTTAAAATGGGGCAGATTCATATTGAGTTAATGATATGTTAATTACGGGTTCGTGGCAATAAACATTGGTTTACAAAGGCGTAATCATAACGTATATTGCTATATAACAACAACTAAAAAAGGAGACGATAGGATGAGTGTAGGAGATTTCAAAGAAATCCTTCTCGAACTCAAGACCATAAAGGAAGCGGCTGAGCTGCTTGAATGCAATGTAAAACTTCTAGAAGGGTGCGATGCCAAACGGGCAAAATCAATGTATATGGCAGTATATGTAAAAACACATGTAGCTGTACTCAAAGCTAGGTCTGCCTTTGGGGTTGCTAGATGCGCAGCAAGGCAGTTGCACATTGAGAAGGAAGATTTGAAAAACAACAAGGAGCGACAGAGGACACTTGACCTCACATTCATTAATTATCTGACGAGTGCCCTGCGTATTCGAACCGAGTTATTAGAATCAAAGAAATGTCCTCTAAAAACCATCCTAAAGTGGTACTTAAAACAGGATTACACAGGCTGGTTCAAGGAAATATAAATAAAACCCCATCAATTCCCAGGTGGGGTTTTTTCTTTCTCTATCTGTGACGCACACGCCCACCCACCGATATAAACTCCGCACATGTGCGGCATATTCGCTTACGCATCAGAAAAAGAAACTGACACCTTTAAAATTATCCACAATGGCCTAAAAAGGTTGGAGTATAGAGGTTACGATTCGTGGGGCATATCACTTTTAGAAGATGGCCGAATTAAAACTTATAAAACTACCTCAGCACTTGGAAAAAACCCAAATAATACTGCCAGCACAGCCAAAACAGGCCTCGGGCACACCCGGTGGGCTACCCACGGCGTTGTGACTGTAAATAACGCGCATCCTCACCTTTCTTCGGATAAATCCTTTGTTTTAGCCCAAAACGGTATTGTGGAAAACTTTCTTGATCTTAAAGCTTTTTTGTCCAAAAATGGCTTCAAATTCTCCACGCAAACAGATACAGAAGTTATCGTTAGATTGATCGAACATTTTCAAAAGACAACTCCTGATCTTATTAAAGCCGTTGTGAGAGCCTTCAAAAAACTAAAAGGTAGAAATACCATCATCATCCTAACTAGAGATAATCGCGTCATAGCCATAAAAAACGGCTCTCCTTTGATAGTTGGGCTCGGAAAAGGACAAATATTTTTTTCTTCGGACACTTTATCATTTTCTAATCAGACAAATAAGGCAGTGGTGCTGGATGACAATGAAATGGTTATCTTTGACGGCGAAAATTTAAAATATATTGATCTAGACACCCAAAAAGTTATCCACAAAAAGGTTCTAACGCTAAACGGCGGGCAGCAAATCATAGACCGGGAAGGGTTCGAACATTTTATGCTAAAAGAGATAGTG
>CAZHRD010000052.1:0-2225 GCA_964533985.1 uncultured Candidatus Saccharibacteria bacterium
TAAAGGATGGTTCGTGCGCGGTTTATGATAATGGCCGCGGAATTCCGTACGATATAAAAAAAGAATATGGTGTGAGCGCTTTAGAGTTGGCCTTTACAAAACTACACGCCGGCGGAAAGTTTGGTGGGGGAGGGTATAAGGTCTCCAGCGGTCTGCATGGCGTAGGTTCATCGGTAGTTAATGCTTTGTCCAAGTGGTGCCGAGTACTGGTAAAAAGAAACGGTGAAGTGGTTATGCAGGAGTACGAAAATGGCGGGCATGTGGTCGCGCCGGTGGCACCCATCGACCCAAAAAAACCGGTCACAAAACTAAAAGACGCCAAATGGAACTTGGATCTTTCTGATTGGGATTACGAAAGTTTCAGTATTGTGCAGTTCATGCCTGACAGCACCATTTTTGAAACCACAGATTTTAGAACCAGCTTTTTTGTGAATCAAATTAAGGAGTACGCCTATCTTACCGCCGGGATAAGATTTGAACTCATCGATCAAAAACATGACATCCATGAAAATTATTATTTTGAAGGCGGAATTAAATCGTACCTGATGTCTATTAATAGACACAGACTGGTTGTGCATCCGGAAATATTTTATGTCAAGAAGAGCGTGGATGATGTTGATGTGGAAGTGGCCATGCAATATAACGATACCTTTAACGAAAATGTCTTGTGCTTTGCCAACCACTTAAAAAACATTGAGGGAGGGGCTCATTTGACCGGTTTTAGGTCAGCTCTCACAAAAACGGTTAACGACTATGCCAAGAAAAACAACCTCCTTAGAGATGGAGACCAGAATCTATCGGGAAATGACCTCAGGGAGGGTCTAACGGCCATAATTTCGGTCAGGCTGGAGTCCGAGAACCTGCAATTTGAGGGGCAGACCAAAGCCAAGCTGGGAAACACGGTGGCTAGATCTTCAGTTGATACGGTTGTCAAAGAAGCTCTTGAGGCGTTTCTAGACGAAAATCCAAAAGACGCCCGCGCTATAATTGAAAAAAATGTGCTGGCTTTTAAAGCCAGAGCCGCCGCTAAAGCCGCCCGTGATACGGTGATTAGGAAGTCGGCTATTGACGCCGGGGGCGGTGTCTTACCGGGTAAGTTGTCAGATTGTTCCACCAAAGATCCCGAAAAAGCTGAGATCTTTATTGTTGAGGGAGACTCGGCCGGTGGTTCAGCCAAGCAGGGAAGAAACAGAGAGACCCAAGCTATACTACCGCTGTTTGGTAAGGTTTTAAACACCGAAAGAGCCCGCTTGGATAAAATCGTCGAATCAGATAAATTCAAAAGTTTAATTGTAGCCATTGGTTCTAGCATAGGGGAGCACTACACCCGTGAAAAACTAAGATACCACAAGATCATTATCATGGCCGATGCTGACAGCGATGGTATGCATATTATGTGCTTATATCTGACTTTCTTTTATAGACACCTACGGGAGTTGGTGGAGGACGGTTTTATCTATGTAGCGGTTCCGCCTTTATTCAAGGCGACTTGGGGAAAAAATAAGAAATATTTGTTCGATGAAGATGAGCGTGAGGCGTTTTTAAAAACCGAGGACGGTGACAAAGCCATTATTCAAAGGTTCAAAGGTCTAGGAGAAATGAACGCCGAAGAATTGTGGGAAACCACCATGGATCCCGACACCAGAAGACTACTACAAATAACCGTGGATGACGCTGCCAAAGCCGATGAGGTCTTCACTACTTTAATGGGAAGTGAGGTTCCTCCCCGAAAAAGATTTATTCAGACTCACGCCAAAGAGGCTATCATAGATAAGACCTAGCGGGGGAACAAAGACAAGCGTCCTACTCAGACTCACGACAATACTTTTTAAGGATCCCGACTACCTCTTTTTCTTCTATTGTGTCGCTGGCAATACCCATACCTAACTCAACCAACGCGTCCTCGGTGAAATCAGTTTCCACCCCGTTTAATTCCAAAAAAACCAACATGGCGTGCAAACCTGACCTTTTATTGCCGTCCCCAAACGGATGATTATTTATGATCGAACAAGCTAAGGCAGCCGCTTTTTCAAAAAGAGTAGGGTAGAGGTCCTGACCGTCAAAAGTTGACTGTGGTCTAAAAATGGCTGACTCGACCAAACCTTCGTCCCTCATACCCGGTCCGCCGCCAAAATGTTTTATTTGATATTCATGAACTGTGACTGCATCGTCTACGGTTAAATATTTCATGAGAGCAGTTAAGCCAATCTTTTAAAGGCCTTCCT
>CAZHRD010000052.1:2235-5618 GCA_964533985.1 uncultured Candidatus Saccharibacteria bacterium
TTACGATCTTTATGACGTCCCGCGACACATTTTGTTTCTTTGCCATCGTGATATATGTTATAGCATCGAGCCAAACTGTGTCAACGATAGCCCAATATAAGGCTCTGGAAAAAGTCAAAATAAATAGGGTATA
Organism: uncultured Candidatus Saccharibacteria bacterium; assembly: GCA_964533985.1. Lineage (GTDB taxonomy): Bacteria > Patescibacteriota > WWE3 > UBA101185 > UBA10185 > CAYSWS01. The sequence continues at coordinate 2,369 of CAZHRD010000052.1, forward strand.
CTCAAAGTAATGCCCAAATCAAACTCGACCAATTCCGATACAGGCTTCACCCTCATAGAACTTTTAATAGTCATCGTCATCATAGGTATTTTAGCCGGCATTTTGGTTTCTATTTTAGATGTGCAAGAGTATCAAGCCCAAGCCAGAGACGCCCGCCGTATGAATGACATGTTGAGTGTACAAACAGCAATTATAAATAGTATGGCCGTCCAAGGGATATCGTTGGTGGCCACCACCGGTTGTCTTGACTGCACTTCTGCCACAGGTACGGATGCCATTGACGGTACCGGTTGGGTTAAATTTAACAATCTTAATGGCAGGGGATTGATTGATGTCATTTCAGTTCTGCCCACAGACCCCGGTCACGACGACACCTACTTTTATTCTTATTTTTCTAACGGCACCGATTTTGAACTCAACATGACTTTTGAGTCTGACAGATACCAGATCAACGCCGAACAAGACGGTGGCAATGACGATGCTGTCTACGAAAGAGGCTTCGATATGACCCTAAATTAGACCCCTTAAAATACCTCACACATCATGGTTTTTGCTACTCAAAAAAGGCTGTTTTTCATTGAAAAATGGGCACAAACCTGATATTATTTACTTTGTGGCATAAAGCAATTTATGCTAGTATTTATTAGTATCTAAATTGTAATAAACCGTAAAAAATGCCGGAAAAAGATCAAGAAGCACAAGAAAAAATCGAAAATACAAACCTGGTTATTCCTACCGATATAACTGACACTATGCAAAAAGCGTACTTAGATTACGCCATGAGTGTTATTGTTTCACGTGCGCTACCTGATGTAAGAGATGGTCTTAAACCGGTTCACCGAAGAATAATCTATGCCATGCAAGATCAGGGTATGGATTTTGGCAGTAAATTCCATAAATGTGCGGCGGTCGTAGGTGAGGTTTTGAAGAAATACCACCCGCACGGGGACACGGCCGTTTATGATTCTTTGGTCCGAATGGGCCAAGACTTTTCCCTTAGGTATCCTTTGATCGTACCGCAAGGTAACTTTGGTTCTATAGACGGAGATCCGCCGGCCGCCATGAGATATACCGAATGCAAAATGGGTAAAATCGCCGATGAACTCTATAAAGATATTGATAAAGATACGGTTGATTTTGAAATGAACGACCTGCAAAATTATGAACCGGGATATTTACCGGCTCTGTTGCCTAATTTGTTGCTAAACGGTTCGTCAGGCATTGCCGTGGGCATGGCCACAAATATTCCTCCCCATAACTTAAATGAAGTGGTTGATGGCATTAAATATATGATTGAACAAGCCTCTGAAATTGGCGGTAAACCTGAAGATAAAGTCATCGATGTTTTAAATGAGCAGCAAACCATACAAGTCGCTCCTACTAATTTTTCGTCCAAAGCTAACGCTAATGAGTTGATTACCTTCATCCAAGGACCTGATTTTCCTACCGGCGGTATCATCTACGATCAAAAAGAAATGATCCATATGTACGCCACCGGCAAGGGTAGGGTAGTGACCAGAGCTAAAATGAGAATGGAAGAGATAAAGGGCGGCCGTACTAGAATCATAGTTTCGGAGATTCCTTACCAAGTTCAAAAAAGTACACTTATCACTAAGATTGCTGACCTGGTTAAAAATAAAAAGATAGAGGAAATTGTTGATCTGAGAGACGAGTCCAGCCGCAATGAAATTAGAGTAGTTATCGATCTTAAAAAAGGATCCATACCTAAAAAAGTGGAAAACAGATTATATAAATACACACCTCTGCAAAGTACTTTCAACACTAACATGGTAGCTCTAATCGATAATGAGCCCAAGCTCATGACCCTAAAAATGGTGCTGGAAGAGTTTGTAAAACATAGACAAGAAGTAGTGGTCCGAAGAACTATCTTTTTGTTGAAAAAAGCCAAAACCAGAGAACATATTTTACTGGGATTAAAAATTGCTTTGGATAACCTGGACGCCGTTATTAAGCTGATTAGAGAGTCTAAAGACGCTGATGTGGCTAAAGAAAACTTAATGAAAAAGTTCAAGCTGTCCGAGATCCAAGCTCAGGCAATTCTGGATATGCAACTAAGAAGGTTGGCAGCCTTGGAAAGACAAAAGATTGAGGATGAACTCAAAGAGATCATTGAAATTATTAAAGGTTTTGAGGAAATTTTGATTTCGCCCAAAAAGATACTTGGTATTGTTAAAACTGAACTGGAAGAAATGCAGGAAAAATACGGCGACGAGAGAAGAACAAAAATTGTAAAAGGTAAAGTGGGGGAAATAAGCGAGGAAGATCTGGTGGTCAGAGAAGATTGCATTGTGACCATTTCAAAAAGCGGTTATATAAAAAGAATGAGTGATAGCGCCTACCGAACGCAGGGTAGAGGAGGCACCGGTGTTTCCGGGGCCTCATTAAAAGATGAGGATGAGGTGGAAGTTATTCGAACCTGCACCACTCACGACTGGGCGTTGTTTTTTACCAACACCGGCAAAGTTTACAAAATGAGAGTTTGGGAAGTACCCGAATCGTCACGAAAATCTAAAGGCACACCTTTAGTGAACTTTTTAAGTATAGCTTCTAATGAAAGGGTACAGTCGTTTTTAACCGTAAGTCCGGAAGCTATTGAAGCCCAGGAAGGATATATTTTCTTTGCCACCCAAAAGGGTAGAGTGAAAAAAACCGATATGGAGCAGTACAACAACATAAGATCATCGGGCATCATTGCCATTAATTTGGCAACGGGGGACAGCCTATCATTTTCCAGCGTGACCTCCGGCAAAGATGATGTTTTGTTAACCACCGCCTCCGGTCAGTCAATTAGATTTAGCGAAGAAGATGTTCGTCCCATGGGCCGAACCGCCAGCGGGGTATCAGGCATCAAACTTAAAGACGCCAAGGATGGGGTAGTAGGTGCCATTGTCATCCCTGAAAAAGCCAAAAACTTTAACCTGCTGACTATTTCCGAAAAAGGGTATGGTAAGAAAACTGACGTGGATGAATACAAGGTCCAAAACCGGGGAGGATCAGGCATTATCACCTATAAACCAAATGAGAAGACCGGTGATTTGGTAGCGGCTCGAGCTTTAAGTGGCGGTGCAAATACCAAAGAGGACGAGGATGCTGATATGCTCATAGCCAGCCAAAACGGCATGATGATAAGACTAAGCACCGATCAAGTCCCGTCTTTGGGAAGAGCCACCCTGGGAGTAAGGCTGATCAAACTCAAACCAAATGACAAAGTAACTTCAGTTGCTGTCTT
>CAZHRD010000053.1:0-5562 GCA_964533985.1 uncultured Candidatus Saccharibacteria bacterium
GCTTAGTTTTGAAGAAGCTTTAATGTATCTGTACTTATATATAGAGCTGATAGGGCTGACTAAGTTTAGGAAATATGAATATTGTGTCATTGACGAGGGTCAGGATTTAACCTTACTTGAATACACAATTATAAATAAGCTAGTGCTTTACGGAAGAATGTGTGTGCTGGGGGATCTAAATCAAGGCTATCAGCAGGAAGGATTATTGGATTGGACAAAGCTGGCTCGAACGTTAAATAAGAGTGATAGCTACTCGTTGTACACCTTAGATACTAATTATAGAAGCACAAAACCCATCATTGAGTTGGCCAATAAAATACTAAGACCTTATACGCAGGACTATTTACCAAAATCAATTGAAAGAGTCGGAAAAGAACCGCATATTCTAGGTTTTGAAAATAGGGAAGTCATGCTGGATAAATTTAGGGAACAAATCACTCACGACGCGTTAGATGTTAAAAAAAGTATCGGTATTATTTGTTTTGGCAACGACCTATTTGAAGACACAAAAAATATTTTAAACGGACTAAAAATCGAGAAAAATAAGCTTATTGAGCTCAGAGAAGACAAAAATATCATTTACATTCCCAAAGGCATATATTTTACAAGATTTGAGAATTGCCGCGGCTTAGAATTTTCAAAAGTGTATGTTTTGGGCCTAAACCCGGCTAATTTGTCTAATATAGTTGAAGCCAAAAAAGCATTTATTGCTGTAACCAGAGCCATGAACGAGCTTGAGCTGTATTATATTAAGTAAATATTTAATTAGAGTATTATTAAAAAGGTATGTTTGAAAAAATAAAGACAATTCCAAAGTACCTCCCGTTGATTATAGTTTCTTTGACAGCCTTTATACTAAGGGTACTTAATTTAGGTTACTCAGATTATCAAGGCGACGAGATAAAATCCTTTTTTATACTTCCCGAAAACACCGGTGTGGTAGACTTCTTGCTTAACCAAAGAAAAGGTCCCGGTCAGTTTATTGTCACTTGGCTTATTAAGTTCGTTAACCCCAGCTATGCCAATGAATTTATAACCAGAATTCCCTTTGCTATTGCAGGCACATTGGCCGTGATATTCTTTTTTAAACTGGTCGAGAGTATCTTTAATAAGAAAGTGGCTCTTTATGCTTCATTATTTTTTGCTACCAATGGTTTTTTTGTAGCTTTGGCACGAATTTCGCAATACCAATCGTTTGTGATCCTCTTTTTTATTTTGTCAGTTTATATGGCGGTTTTATCCATAAAAAACGAAAGATACAGATATAAAGGCATCTACCTTACCTTCATTTTTTGGGCGCTTTCCATCCTATTTCACTACGATGGGGTTTTTGTAGCCCCCATGGTCTTATATTTTGTCTATCTGTGGGGTAAAGAAAATATCAAACAATTTAACCTTAAAGATAGAGGTTTTAGAACCTTGTTGCTAGCCTTGGCCGTTTCAGGGACTTTGCTGGCCATTTTTTATATTCCGTTTGTAATTAATATAAGCAAAAGCACAGTTTCATATTGGGAAGGGAGACTCTCGGGGGAAGTGTCCGTGAAATTGTCCAGCTCTAAATATCTTTTTACAGTTTATCAGCCTATTTATGTGATTCATTTTTACATTATTTTGTTTATGTCCGGTGCCGTTTTTTCAGGTCTGGGATTTTTTAAGAAATTCTTGTGTAAGGTTAAATGCAAGATCATCAATAAGCTACCTGAATATTCGTTCCATTTACCTACCACCGCTTTTGTCTTTTTATGGTTTTTTGTGTCTTTAGCCTTTTTTGAGGGTTTGGTCTACATTCCGGGTACACACATTTATAATTATTTGATACCCACCTTCATAATATTGGCTTTAGGTATAGTGTTTATCGAAAAAATCGTCGCCTTATTTGATAAATATTTTATTCCCCACGTTATCGCCGGAGTTGGCATAACAGCACTTTTTATATTCTTATTTTTGCAGTCTTACGCTATTTATGTCGATCACAAGCAAGAGTACCCATGGCAAACAGAAAATTTTCTTATTTGGGAACTTCCTATGCCCACGCCTATATATCATTTGAGCATGTTCGGATTTCCTTACTATAGAAATTGGGAAGGTATCAGAGAAACTGTGCTAGCTTCAAATAATAACGGCTACTATTCGACCAATGAAAGAGAAAGCATTGCCAGATTTTACATACCATTAAATAAGGATACGGATTCGGCCGGACACTTTATCTACATAAAAAATCCTCAAAGTTTCACTAATAAAATCCAACAGGATAAAGCCAAGTATTGGGCCGAAAGATACCCTCCAATTTTCACATTTAGCAAAAATGGATCAGATCTAGTGAGAGTTTATCAAATGGAACCCGGAACTATTGAAGAAATTAAGGTCAAAGGATTCTAAAATCTTATGGAATATCTAACCAACCAACTAGGTTTTATCAGTTTGTTTGGGAGTAATCCGATATTTTTACTATTGGGATTCTCACTGGTAATACTGTTTCTTATTAAGCAGGAACATTATCGTACCGGTATAGTAGCGGCTTTGACATCCATAGGTTATTTTTATTCTTTCTACTTAAAACAGCTTTTTGGCATACCCAGGCCTTTAGACGCTGACCCGGCTTATTATCTTACGTTTGACATATTGAGCTTTCCCAGCTCTCATGTGCTCTTTTACACCACATTTTGGGGCTTTGTCATTTACTTGACCTACAAATACGACAAGGAGGCCAAGCTGCTTTTGCATGTTATAAGGTGGGCAAGTGCCTACATGATGATATCGATCGGAGCTTCGAGGATATTTCTAGGAGTGCATACGCTTTATGATGTCGTAGCAGGTTATCTGTTTGGATTGTTTTTTTTAGTGCTTCTGATCTGGCTAGATAAAAAACTTGAAAAAGTGATCGCCAAAAATTAGCCATATTATAATCAAGGCTACAAAAGCTGTTATTAAAACAAATCCCGCTGACACATCCTTAATGATCTTAGCGCCCTCATCATTATCTTTGATCAAAGCATCAATAAAATTCTCAACTACCGTGTTTATCATCTCTGCGGCTAATAAAAGTCCCATGGAGATACTAATAATGGCCCACTCGATTTTCGAAACACCATACTTAAACCCAAAATAAACCACGGCGATCACGATCACCAACTGCACTCTAAAATTCGGTTCATTTAACAAAGTATGCAAAAGTCCCTCAAAAGCAAATTTAAAACTTTTTACATTCCTTCCAGGGTGACGATTTTTAAATATTTTTTGCATGTCTATATTCTAGGTTTTTAAGACAAATACATCAAGCCCACCTTATAGAATTACACTTTTTAATAATTTTGAGCTATGATAATATTACGCAGTTATGAAGATAAAAAAGTGGTATTTTATAATTCCCATCGTTGTTATAGCTATAATATTGGCTGTTGTATTCTTGTCGAAAAAAGACATACCCGTAAAAGAAATCCCGCTCAAAAAAACTGAGGTTAGAAGGACAGTCAGTGCCTCAGGAACGGTTAAATCACGCGACGAAGTTGATTTGGCCTTTTCGTCAATTGGTAGTATTCGCGACATAACTGTAGTAAAAGGAGACGAAGTTAAAAAAGGACAGTATTTAGGCTCTTTAAGCAACTACACGGAGTCTCAAACAGCCCAAGCTTATAAAGACAGCCGAGATGCGGCCAAAAGGGACCTGGAATTATTTATCGAACAATACAGTACTAACACCGATGCCGTCAGCGGCGACGACGAATATCAGATCACCAAAAGAAAATATGAGGAGCTTCTTAGTAAGGCCGAAGCTACTTATCAAGCTCAGTTGGGATCTTTGAGCAAAACTTATCTTTATGCTCCCTTTGACGGTAAAGTGATAGATATATACAAAGAGGTGGGCGAGACCGTGATGGCGGGGAGTAATGTTATTAAAATCGCTAATGAGGACAAGAAAATATTCGAAATAAAATTGAATCAAGAGGACTTTGAATACTTAAGTAAAGATCAGGAAGCGGAAATCAAACTAGATTCTTACAACAATATGGTTTTTGAAGGAAAAGTCTTGGAACTGCCAACTTACGTGGATAACGACAGTGGAAGTGATTTTATCATCGACATAGACTTTGTGGGTGATAACGTGGACAAGTCGCTTTTGGGTATGTCGGGAGACGCCTACATTATCCTTTCAAAAACAGACAAAGATGTGTCGGCGCTAACTTTTGATGAGATTAGGTACGATATTGAGGACAAGCCTTACGTCTATGTCATTAAAGATGGAAAAGTCGAAACAAAATACATTGAGACAGGCTTAGAAGGCGATATATACACCGAGATAAAGACTGACATTAGTGACCCCATAATCCAGGAAAGTGATGCCAAAATTGAACTTGAACAAGGTTTAAGAGTGAAACTTATCAAGTAAAGCCCGTAAAGTAATGTCCGTACTCAAAGCCAATAATCTTTATAAAATTTACGAAGTTGGAGACAGCAAGATACATGCCTTGGATGGAGTTTCGGTGGACATAAAGGAAAATGACTTTTTAGCGATTGTAGGTAAATCCGGCTCCGGTAAATCAACTTTAATGCATATTTTAGGGCTTTTGGACAGCCCCACCGCCGGGGAATTGTTTTTAAACGATAAAAATGTAAGTGGTTTGGAGGAACATGATCTGGCCAAAATTAGAAATGATCAGATTGGGTTTGTGTTTCAATCGTTTAATCTGCTTCCTAGAACTTCAGCCTTGGAAAATGTAATGTTGCCTCTGCAATACAGCCAAGTTCCCCGTAAAGAATGGAAGGAAATGGCGTTGCAAGCTATCAAGATGGTGGGTTTGGAAGACAGGATGTTTAATAAGTCTAATGAACTTTCGGGCGGTCAGAAACAAAGAGTAGCTATTGCTAGAGCGCTCGTTAACAATCCGTCTATTATATTTGCTGATGAACCAACCGGAAATTTAGATACAAAAACCGGTGACGAGATAGAGGCCCTCTTAAAAAAACTGCATAAAGAGGGAAAAACCATAGTCATAGTCACCCATGACGTGGACTTGGCCAAAATTGCAGATAAAACAATTTCTCTAGCTGATGGAAAGATTATAAATGATTAAAATTGTTGAAATTTACAAGTCTTCAAGTAAGGCACTAATGCTGCACAAGGGCAGAACCGCCCTGACTATGTTGGGAGTCATCATAGGTGTTTTTGCAGTGGTTAGTTTAGTATCCATGGGCATAGGAGTTCAAAATTATGTGTCTGATCAATTTGAGTCTTTAGGTTCTAATTTGCTTTTTATCACACCGGGAAATGCCGATTTTGCCGGCGACCCGGCTAATACTTTTGGGAGGGTTAAATTTGAAAAAAAGCATATAGATCTTATTGAGACCCACGCGGCAGACTTTATTGATATTGCGTCACCTTCGGTTAGGTTCTCGGGTACCGTTAAGTACAAAACAAAATCATACTACGCGTCAATTTATGCTCCAAATTACAAAGCCCCGGAGGTTTTTGATCTTAATATTCAAGAGGGAAGGTTTTTTAGCGAATCTGAAGAAAAAAGCAAAATAAGAGTGGTAATCATCGGGCCAAACGTGGTTAATGAG
>CAZHRD010000054.1:0-5447 GCA_964533985.1 uncultured Candidatus Saccharibacteria bacterium
GTATCGGGGTGTAGCTCAGTTGGTAGAGTGCGCGGTTTGGGACCGTGAGGTCGCAGGTTCGAGTCCTGTCACCCCGACCATTTTATTTTCCATGAATCAAAAAGCCGCTGGCAAAATTAGGAATAAATCTTAATATGCTTTTCATAAGTTCTGTTCCTGTGTAAGGTATTATTTCAAACTTTGACAAGCCGGCATCTGTAAATATATTATTTAAAGTTTTTTCATTGAAAGTGTAGTAGTGGCATAAATCTTGCTTAAGTAATTTTTCTGTATTTGTAAACCCATACAACGCTCTACCAAAACTCATACCATTAGGCACTGAGACCAACAACTCAGTTTTTGGGCTTTTGTTTTCGCAAATATATTTTATGGTGGAAAACGGACTTTTCAGATGCTCGATTACCTCAATTAAGGTTATGACGTCAACATCTTTAGGGAACTTATCGAAAAAATCTAAATCATTAAGATCACAATAAAATAAATTTTTATTATCGCTTTTAGCTTTTAGAAATTCTTTATCGATATCGCCGCCAAACCATTCTTTACTATGTTTGTTTAGAATCTTGGCTCTACCGCTATATTCTGTACTAAACCCGGCGCATCCTAATTCAACCACAACCTTTCCCTTAATCACTTTCTCAAAGTATTTATCCATCAGTTCCATAGTGTAACTCTATCAATAAATTATTTATTTTCAAACTTATTAGTTGACTTCCCAAACCAATGGTCTATAATGAATATGTATTCATATTTAATTGAGAAAGGCGGTGTTAAAAAAATGCCATTAAAAGATACAAAGGGTCCTTTAGGTGAAGGCCCGCGCACAGGTAGGGGATTAGGCCCTTGCGAAGAGGGTGAAACAGAAACTCAATCCATAGGTTCAGAAAAAGGCTTTGGCGGAGGATATGGAAGAGGCCGCAGAGGATTTAAAAGAGGCTTTGGTAGATGCCACGGCCGCTTCCCATGGTTTGGTGCAGGACAGGGGAAACTAGACACAAAGGACAAAAAAGAAAACCTAAGAAACTATAGACAAGAACTTGAAAAAGAGCTTGAAACTGTTAAAAAAGAGGAAGAAAGTCTTAAATAATTTATAATGTAACTATGGTTAGACCAAGATCACCAAGACGATTAAGATTTAATCCTAAAGCCCTTTACTTAAAACCACAGGGTGTGCCACTAAAGACACTGGACGAAGTTGTTATTACCCACGATGAAATGGAAGCTTTAAAGCTTTATCACATTGAAAAACTTGAACAAAAGGAGGCAGCTGAGAGTATGCAAATCTCACAGCCAACTTTTTCAAGAACTTTGGACAGTGTGTACAACAAAGTCTCTGAGGCGTTGATCGAAGGAAAAGCTATAAAAATTGAATCCCATAACTAAGGACACTCAATACAGGATGCATGTTGTGGGTTGTAAACAATAAACATACTATAATTACCAAATGAGAAAATTAAATTCCGACCAATTAAGAAACTTTGTCTTTGGGGCTGAAGATAGTTTAGTATCTACCCTCGGCGTTCTATTTGGCATTGCCTCCGCCAATGACTTCGACAAACACCAAATAATAGTAGCGGGTTTAATAACTATTGTAGTGGAGGCCACCTCCATGGGAGCAGGTTCGTTCCTTTCAGAGGAAACCGCTATCGAAGCTGACGGTAGAAGAAAAATGAAGCCGATCACAGACGGTATTATTATGTGTTTCTCATATTTTGTAGCAGGTTTCATCCCTTTAGCACCTTATTTCTTTGCCGAAGTTTCAACCGCAAAATACGCTTCAATATTTTTCTCACTGGCGGCACTCTTCATTTTAGGTCTTTTACCTTCCAGAAACTTAAAATCCGGACTAAGAATGGCTGTGGTGGCAAGCTTTGCAGCCTTTTTAGGCTTTTTAGTAGCACATATTTTCATGGTTTAGCATCTTTCACGATTAATAATTTTCTGTTATCTTAAACCTGTGCCAAGAAAACTTTCTAAAAACTTTTTCATACAAAACGGAAGAATTTTAAATCCCTTGAGCGAACAGAGAGTTAGCAGCCTAGCTTTTCCCAGAGAAGCCATCTCCACACTTTCAAATGCAAAACCCACTAAAAAAGATCTGATCTTCAAAAAAATTCTCTTAGTAAAAGAACAAGCTAAAGTCCTAACTTCAAAACAATACTTAGCTACTAACGCCAGATGGGCCAGTGCGTCCCTAGCCATAACCCTTCTACTGGCTACATTTATCTTTAGAGTTCCGGTCTATAAATACGCGCATGCCGCACCGGAAAAGTACTCCGTTTTTTCCTCTATTCCGCTTACGCTGGACACGGTCTCACAAGAACTAGATTATAGTGATTCCAGAGCGGTTCGAATAGATAGAGTTATGGAACTTTTCAATTGTCCTATGGCCGGGCTGGGGGATACTTTCGTTAAAAAGGCCGATGAAAATAACATTCCTTACTGGGTGACAGCCGCTATTGCTTTCCAGGAATCAAGCTGTGGCAAAAATACACCCAAAGCCGATGGTGTAGACTCGTATAATGCTTGGGGATGGGCAACCTACGGCGACAGCATTTATAAATTCGACGATTATGAACAAGGGATTGACGTGGTCTCAAAATATCTGGCTAAGAAATTTTATTCTGTCGGTACCACTGACCTTTGTGAGATTATGAAAACCTACACACCGCCCTCAAACGGCAGCTGGTGCAAGGGTGTAGGCTACTTTGGCGACTTCATCCAAAGCTACAAGTCCCCTCAAGGCATCTAGGTCCGGTTAAAATCGTCCCAAAATCGCGCCAAAACACCCTAAAAACAACCGTTTTACCCCGCAACTACAGCATTTTGCCCGTTTGGAGGAATGTTCGTTCCATGGTATAATAACATCTTGGAAATATGTAAAAACACGAAAAGTATCAAAAACCTGCCTTATTAAAAATTTCTAGTTTACAAGTTGAATATGAAAGACATAAAAACATACATTTCAATATTTGCGCCCATTTTTGTGGTCTTTTCTATGGCCTTTGCTATCCAAACTGTGGCTTTAGCTAAAGAGAGCAGAGCAGACCCAGAAGCCGGCATATCTTATGAAATAGAAACTTCTACAGTGGATAGAGTTGCTGTATTGGAGAAATTCTTCGAAAAATATGATTCACCTCTAGCCGGAAGTGCAGCTACTTTTATAACTGTGGCCGATAAATATGATATGGACTATAGACTTCTTCCTGCCATTAGCTGTTTGGAATCAGGCTGCGGTAAAGTTTTGATCCCTGGTACCTACAATGCTTGGGGATGGGGTATTTATGGAAAAAACTACATTTCTTTTGAAAGCTGGGATAACGGTATTGAAGAAGTTGGTAAAGGTATTTATAAGGGCTACGTTCTAAAAGGGTTAGATACGCCTGCTAAAATGGCTCCTATCTATACTCCTCCCAGACCTCAACATTGGCTAAATGGCGTAAGTCATTTTATGAGTCAAATGGATGATGTTTCCAATGAATTAGCTGATGCTTCAGTTTAATTTTTGGTGCGAGTTTTTGGACGACTTTGCTGTGTGCATCCGCTCACTCTACGACTTAACGCTTTCCCAAAACTACATTTTGAATTAAAATTACTTCACTTGGCGTGGGCCTTGGTTTCACACGGGCGAGTGGCGGAACTGGTATACGCGTACGGCTTAGAACCGTATTCCTAACGGATTGGGGGTTCGAGTCCCCCCTCGCCCACCAAATGACTAAGTGAACGTAGTGAACTTAGTCAATTGGGGTGTAACAGGAGCCCGCGGAACGCGGGCGACGGATTGCCACCAGATTGCATCGACCACTAGAAACTCCACCCAAACTCTGCCATAATAAATACATATGTGTATCTTTGATCTTGTAAAAACCACCACCGAAGACAACTTATACCTCCACGGCCTCTTTAAAAAGGGCGAAAAAGAAAAATACGCCGTCCTTCATATTCACGAATTTGAGGGTGACTTTTTTACCAACCAATTTTTGACGGTGGAGGCTAATGGCCTTCTGGAAAACAACCATTCGTTTCTAAGCGTGCAAACCCGCGGTACAGGTTCAGAGTTTGAAATTAACACCACAGAAGACAACTCAAAAATGTACGGTGCCCACTATGAACTTCTCAAGGAAGCCTACTTGGACATTGATGCTTGGATCGAATACCTTATTGAAAACGGTTTTCATAATATTGTCTTGCAGGGTCATTCTTTGGGAGCAGTGAAAGCGGTTCGATATTTAGCTGAAGGTGCCCATACAAAATATGTTAAAAAATTGATACTTTTATCTCCGTTTGACACTCATTCACTAGTGGAAATCACAACCGACGGAAAATATAAAGAATATCTGAATATGGCCAAAAAGAAAATCGAAAAAGGGGAGGGGTTGGATATAATCCCGGAATCGTTTATTAATATGAGAATGTCGTACCAAACTTTTTCCTCGTGGCTTACCATGGATCACTTTGGGAAAATGTTTAACTTTGCTGATGAAGAAAACAATTTCATGCTTTTAAATAAGATCGATATTCCTGTAAAGGCTATCGTGGGTAGAGAAGATGCGCTATTCCATCCTATGAATCCCACCGATCCCCAAGAAGCCATAGACATTATGAAATTAAATATTAAAGATTTCGAATATAAAATTATTGACGGAGCAGGGCACGATTTTATTAATAAAGAGCATGATGTGGCCAATGAAATTTTGACATTTCTAGAAACTTAAAGTGTAATTTTTCTGCAAATATGCCGTTAAAAACCCTAAAAGATATAGACGCTTCAGGAAAAACCGTTTTGTACAGATCACCTTATGATATTGGTGTGTCCGAAAATGCCGACGGCGAGCTTACTATCAAAGATGATTCCCGAATTAGGGCTACTTTGCCTACATTACAATATCTTTTGGATAAAAAATGCAAAATTGTGATCTTAACTTGGGTGGGCAGGCCCAATGGAAAAGTAGTGGAAGAGTTAAGAACAGACCCTCATGCTTTAGCTTTATCTAAGATGCTGGATATGGAAATTTCTAAAGCTGATGATTGCATCGGCCCTGAGGTAGATGAATTTATTAAAAATATGGCTGAGGGAGATATTTTAATGCTGGAAAACACTCGATTTCATCCTGAAGAAGACACCGCTGACACGGATTTTGCTAAGAAGTTAGTAAAAGGCAAAGATTTGATTGTTTTTGACGGATTTCCTCAGGCCCACCGCGTCCATGCTTCAACCACAGAAATTTTAAAACTTTTACCCTGCGTAGCCGGCTTATATTTCGAAAAAGAATACAACGCCCTAAATAACCTACTAGCAGAGCCCCAAAGGCCATTTACGTTGATTATTGGAGGTGCCAAAGTGTCAGATAAGGTTGGTGCTGTCAGTAATTTGCTTGAAAAAGTTGACCACGTGCTGGTAGGCGGGGGACCGGCTAACCACCGGTCCCCCTCTTATGCTTTTTCGG
>CAZHRD010000055.1:0-5424 GCA_964533985.1 uncultured Candidatus Saccharibacteria bacterium
ATTTTTTAGGCAATAAAAAAACGCCTTTTAAGGCGTTTTTCCTTATCGCTCCAAGTTTAGGCTTAGTGAATTTTTAAAATGGTATAAGTTAGGTTGCCGATAGGAGCTTCCACTTCTATCTTGTCGCCGGTTTTTTTACCCAACAAAGCTTTACCCAAAGGTGATTCATGTGAGATCTTTTTTTCTAACGGATTAGCTTCAGGGGCCCCCACAATGTGGTAAATTTCCTCAGCCCCGTCTATATGCAGGGTGACTTTTGAACCCACTACAATCTCATCGCTCACAATTTTATCGGCTACCTTTGACTTTTTAATGATATCTTCCAACTCCGAGACTCTGCCTTCTATGAAAGATTGTTCTCTTTTGGCTTCGTCGTAAGCGGCGTTTTCGGAAATGTCACCCATTTCTCTAGCTGACTGGATTTCCTGAGCTATATGGGGTCTTCTGACCTCAACCAGCTCTTTCAATTCGTCTTTAAGGTTTTGCATGCCTTCTTTTGTTATGTATAAAACTTCTTTTTTGTCCATATATTTAACTAATTCCAAAAACTGTCTTTTTTTGGGAACCTCGTGGCTCAGAAAAACAAACACCCCAGTATGTTGGGGCTTGTTATCTAAATTAACTTAGGAAATATAGCACATGAACTTTTTTATGTCAACATGATGAATTTATGAAAATGGCGTTGTTACAATGTATTTTAGGGCTTGTTTATAGCTGTTTTTTCAGTATACACGCCATAATTTAAAAAGTTATTTCTAAGCTGTGTTGCTAAACCCGGAATTGTATATAGACAAGTTTTGTACTCAAATCGTATAATGATAGTATGATTATTAATAAAGGACGCACTCAGGAGGCACTCGGCGCTCAGGACGTGCCCGAGGTGCCCGAAGAAGTTCCCGGCAGTGAGCCTATTGAGGACACCCCGGAGAATACCCCAAAAGTGGCTAAATTTAACGTAGAAACATCACAAACAAAAAGTAAGAAAACTATACTGGCTATAGGCGTGGGAATCATCGCCGCCGTGGTGGTCTTTCTTTTAGTATGGACCTTGATCCTGAAAAGGGACCTACCGTTTTTAAACAGAAATTCTTCGGATGGTAAAAAGACCTTAGTAGACAGTGGTGAAAAAGTTATAAACCCCATCACGGGAAAAGAAGTAGGTGCAGGCGAGGCGACCGAATGGAAAGACGTCAGACCTTTAGCGGTCATGATCAACAACCACGTTGATGCCAGACCCCAATCGGGTTTGATCTACGCCGACATTGTCTACGAAATCGTGGCTGAGGGTGGTATTACCAGATTCTTAGCTTTCTATCTTAATGAAACGCCCGAGAAGATCGGACCGGTAAGAAGCACCCGGGAATACTATTTGGTACTGGTAAAAGAAATGGGTGACGCGATGCTAATGCACGAAGGTTATTCGCCCCAAGCACAATTAGCCATTGATACCTGGCCGGTGAGAAGCTTATTTAGAGGAGGCGCATCGTCGGTGGCCAACTGGAGGGACAACCCCAATGACGTAGCTTTTGAACACACTTTATATACTAATGGGAAGACTTTGAGGGAATACGCCGATGAGGTACTGGGTTGGGGAGGAAAAAGAGAATTTCAGCTTTGGGAGTTCATGACCGACAAAAATATGTATGACGACAAGCCTGATGCTACGGATATTGCCATTAATTTCTGGTACGAAGGTGACTACACAGCCATGTTCAAGTATGATGCCCAACTAGGGAAATATAAAAGATTTATGGGGTATGATGCCGATGGTAATCCTATTCCACATGTAGACAGAGAAACCGGTGAACAGGTAGCGGTGGAAAACGTGTTAGTGCAATTTGTAGCCGAATCTCCGGTTATAGGTGACGATAAATCAAGGCTAGAGTATGAATTAATAGGAAGCGGCAGTGGGTTAGTTTTTGTGAACGGGAAAGTCATCGAAGCTACTTGGATCAAAGAGAGCCGAGATTCTAGAACATTGTTCTATGATACCAACGGCGACCAGATTAAATTTAGTCCCGGAAAATTTTGGATCAGCATTGTGCCTGACAGGAATGTTGATCAAGTTGTATATAATTAGGAGTTATCTGCCCTAAGCTAAAAGACATATGTTAAAAGATCTATTCGTATCAGAAGTCAGAATAAAAATTCTACTGTTAACACTGACCAGGCCGGATGAACAGTTTCATGTGAGGGCCATTGTAAGAGCTGTAAAAGCCGAAATTAACGCTGTTAGACGAGAGCTGGCCAAGCTTGAGGAAATGGGCCTTCTAAGAAAAAGACAAAGCGGTAACAGGATATATTACAAAGCCGACACTTCTCATATCTATTATTCTGAATTGCTAGCTATGGTAGCCAAAACGGAAGGCGTGGGCGGTATTATTTTAAAGAATGCCAAGGATTTGGGAACGATTAAGTTTGCCGTTTTGTCCACCGCCTTTTTAAAGGGTCGAAAATCAACCGTACTGGATGTTGATCTACTTTTAGTCGGCAATCTGGACTTGGAAGTTCTAAAAAGAGTCATCAGTATTGGCGAACGTGAAATAGGCACCGAGGTTAATTATTCGGTCATGTCAGAAGAAGATTTTACCTTTAGAAAAAGAAAGAACGACCACTTTATCTCAAAGGTTATGACTCAGAGTAGAACTATGCTTATGGGTGACGAAGAAGAATTTTGTGCGGTAGTTTAACATGTTCAAAAATGTCTACATCAGATTAGGGCTAATATCGTCCATAGTGTCAATATGCTTGCTTATTGCGCTCCCGCGGATTCCCATAAAAAGCGATAACCAGTGGTTAAAGATCGACTCATTCATTGGTGGCTATAAGCTTGACTTTTTTGACGGTAAATTCCATAGAGATTTTTCAACTTTCAAAACAGGTTTGGATCTTAACGGTGGAGTACGAATTGTTTTGCGCGCGGAATTGGATGGAGTTGATGAGAAGGATAAAGACGCTGCGGTCGAATCGGCCATGGAAGTTATTGAACGCCGTATCAATCTATTGGGTGTAACCGAGCCCTATATTGCCACCATTAAAGTAGGGGAGGAACGAAGAATTTTAGTGGAAATTCCCGGTTTGGAAAATGTGACTGACGCTATCGCTCTTATTGGTGAAACAGCCCAGATCAAGTTTATGGTTTTAAAACCGGATGTTGAGTGGTCAGCCGACAAATATCAGGAATATTATTTAAACCCTTCTGTGTGGGAGGAAACCGGCGTGACCGGGGCCGATCTTAAAGGAGCCAACGTGGTGTTTGGTTCAAGTGGCGGTGTGGCCGGTCAGAACAAACCCCAAATTCAGATTAGTTTTTCAAAAGATGGTTTAGAAAAGTTTTCCGAGGTAGCTAAGAAAAACGTTAATAAGCCGGTAGCTATATTTTTGGACGATGAGTATGCTCCCATATCAATGGCCGTAGTTGATAAAAATTTAGCCGAAGGTTTAACAGGGGACCCGATTATCAGTGGCAGTTTTAGCCTAAAAGATGCCCAAACTTTGAGTGTGCAGATTAGAGCCGGTGCTCTGCCTATTAGTATTAGTGTCATGGAGCAGAAATCAATCGGCGCCACTTTAGGTCAGGAATCGGTCAGAGAAAGCTTTTTTGCCGGCATAATTGGTTTTGGTTTGGTGTTGATATTTATGATCTATATGTATAAGAGATTTGGTTTGTTGGCGGCGGTTTCTTTAATTACTTACACTATTATAGTTTTAGCCGTATTTAAGATAGTCCCGGTGGTTTTAACTTTGCCGGGCATAGCCGGGTTGGTGTTGTCAATTGGTATGGCCAGCGACGCCAACATATTAATTTTTGAACGTATTAAAGAGGAGATTTTGTGGGGAAGGCCGGAAAGTTTAGCTATCAAACATGGTTTTGAAAGGGCTTGGACTTCCATTAGAGATTCGAACATTTCTTCCTTGATCACGGCCTCCATTTTATTTGAATTTGGGAGCGGACCGGTGAGAGGGTTTGCGCTAACTTTGGCCATTGGTATTTTAGTGTCTTTGTTCACTTCAATTTTTGTGGTCAGAACTTTAGTTGAGGCTTTTAACGTGGGAAATTATAAAGGAGACCAAAAATAATGTGGAACGTCATGAAGTACAGAAGAATATACCTGATTTTTTCCGGCATCGTATTGTTGCCCGGCATACTCTCGCTTATATTTTTTGGCCTGAACTTATCTATAGATTTTACCGGAGGATCCGTTTTTGTGTACGATGTTTCCCAGGTGGAAATGCGCGACGCGGTGGAAGAGAAAGTAAGAAACGCTTTTTCCCAAAATGATGTGGCCGTAAACGAATTTGTCAAAAGCGGCAATACGGTTGAAGTTAGAACACACACTATCGAATCCCAGCAAAACGACGCCATTAATAAACTTTTGGCTGAGGATATAGGCAACATCGATCAGAAGTCTTTTGAAACCGTAGGACCGTCCGTGGGCAGGGAAACCACTATAAACGCCTTTAAGGCCCTGGGAGTGGCTTCTTTGGGCATTATGCTTTATATAGCTTATGCTTTTAGAAACATTCCCAAACCCTATTCAAGTTTGAGATTTGGGGTCAGCGCTATCATAGCTATGTTGCACGATGCGGCTTTACTAATAGGCGTGTTCTCAATTTTGGGAAAGGTATCCGGGGTTGAGGTTGATTCATTGTTTATTACAGCGGTTTTGACAGTGATAGGATTTTCTATTCACGATTCCATTGTTGTCTTTGACCGTATTAGAGAAAATTTGAAAAAACTACCCAGCAGTTGGAATTTTGATCAGGTTGTCAATTTCTCCATCGTGGAAACCTTAAATAGATCTTTTGCCACTTCGTTAACCGTTTTAATGACATTGTTGTCTTTATTTATCTTGGGTGGGCAGAGTATTAAATATTTTGTGTTCGCCCTTTTGATTGGTATTTTATCGGGAACTTATTCTTCAATTTTTACCGCCAGCCCCATTTTGGTAATTTGGGAAGAACACATTCTAAGAAGGAACCAGAGCGAATAGTTATATGCATGTATGGGAAGTGAGTTCAGATTATAATGCAAAAGAGTCCGCGGTAGAACAGATACTGGCCAACCGCGGCTATGTTTCCCGTGACGAGAAAGAATTATTTTTAAATCCTCCCTCTTTTTCCTATTGGTTTAAGAAGCTGCCCAAAGAATTCTTAAGTTCATTAAGAGATGCTAGAGATCTTATCAAGGTGTCGATTTTAGCCGGCACCCCTATTGTAGTGCACGGCGATTACGACGCTGACGGTATTTGTGCCACTGTCATCTTGTACAAAACCATAAAAGAAGATCTGGGGTATGAAAATGTTTATTGTTTAATACCTAACCGGTTTGATCACGGTTACGGTTTGTCCGAAAAATCAATCGAGTCATCCATGGACAAGATCAAGGCTGCCGGAAATTCCGGAAGCGCCCTGTTCATAACC
>CAZHRD010000056.1:0-5222 GCA_964533985.1 uncultured Candidatus Saccharibacteria bacterium
TAAGCTGCATTTTACCAACTTCCCCCACCGCCACCGCCACCACCGCCGCCTGAGAAGCCTCCCCCACCTGAGAAACCGCTGGAAAACCCGCTTGAACTTCGTGAACTTGAGTAAGATGTCATAGAACTTACAACAGATCTATTTATGCTGTTTGATATAGACGAAAACGCCGCCGCATTTGCCAGATCTCCTTCGTACCAATCAGTTTGCGTAAATTTCATATCTTTAAATCTTTTTGCCCACACATCCTCAACTCCAAAGGCAGTGGCGTAAGGTAGCAATTTCTCAAAAAACATCATTTTTTCGGCTTGAAAGTCCAGTTGCTCATCTTGTGAAACGAGAAAATTATGCAGCGATAGTGTTTCCGAATACTTCTCCACTCCCTTTTTAGAAAATTTTATGTAGTAATTCCTAAAAATTAAGTTTATTAAAATAAGAGGAATATTAAACGACATAAACCCTAAAACTAGCATTCCAATAAACTTGTTTTTCTCTTTGGTGAGATTTTTTTCAAATAACCCCTTTTCTTCTAATGCTTCGGTAGCTTTTTTAAAAAATTCCAGTGTATTTTCTCCAAATTTGGTGGAGTTTTTAAGCTTTTTTGTATCCGTAACATCATCTTTGTCAAAAAGTCCCTCTAAAATTAGTTTTTCGTAATCTTTTAAGAACAAGTCACTGCTAAAGTCTTTGGTTTTTTTAAACATAAAGTCTTTCCCGTCTTGAGAAATCTTAAAATATCCCCTTTGAGCCAAATCGATTATGGTAGCTGTAATCTCTTTATGGTCAGGCTTTTTATCGATCAAGATGCCTGTCTCGGCTGGAGTATATCTTTGATTGGAGTCATCGTTTGGAGGTTCGAACCAGGCTGCCACCACACGCTTATTTTCATTTAAGAATTTCTTGTTCTTCACCAACCTAACGAGTGTTTTAATAGGAAAATAAACATACCAAAATATAGTAAATCCGGCTCCCAGTATTAAGAATATTACCCCCCATATCCACGATTTGTCCTTTTGTGGTTCTAAGACCTGCACATAACCCTTCGGAAATCCCACCACACCGCTTATACCCTCACCGGCCGACAGAGTACTAAAACTTCTAAACATGACGCCGTCACTTGTATTTGACACGTTACAATTGCTCTCTTGTGAACCGTATATGCCGGTGTAGCAAGCATTTGTTGTTTGTTCTAGTGGGATATTCTCCGGCAAAGTCATGACATTTATAGATTGCAAAATAGGAACTGTCCATTCAGTTCCGGTAAAGTTCCAATAAAGCTCGTCGTGGTCGGAGAAATAAGTTATGGCACCTGAAACTTTATATTTAATTTCATAAAATATCTGACCCGTTACTAGTTTATTGGGGTCACCAATTTTTAATTCTATTAGGCCCGATGACATGTTCTTGGACTCAGTGTATTTATGAGACTCACCGTTATCTTGCAAGACAGTTATATCTTCAATTTTCATATTTAATTCTTTTCCGTCTTGATTTGTTTTTTTATAGGGAATGTTTCTAAAGATGCCGTGCCCTTGTCTATCTCCAAAGTTGTATAGGATTTCCTCTGTGACTAATATGGTGCCATTTTCTTGAATTATGGCTGTAGTATTGAATTTATCTATCTGTTCGATAGCAAGCACAGCTCTACCGGAAAAGATTATCGATCCAACCACAACCAAACATAGCGTAAGAATAGATTTTAAATGTTTTTTCATAAAGGCAGCTCCCCGGTAAGTGATTTGGTGGCAGAACGTTTCACGTCTGCACCCCAACTGACTAAGTTCGTTTCACTCACTAAGTCATTTGGTGGGCGAGACAGGACTTGAACCTGCACAGGATTTCTCCCACAACGACCTCAACGTTGCGCGTATACCAATTCCGCCACTCGCCCATATTTTTAAGGTAATATCACTATTAAATAGATACACGTACAGAGGAATTATACCAAGTTTTTACTCAAACTAGATTAGCTTTTTAGCCATTTTGGATTAGCCAGCATCCACTTTACTGTGCTTTCTAGCGATTCGTCGAGGCTATAAGGAGGTGTCCAACCAAGTTTTTTCAACTTTCTTCCGTCCAAGCCGTAGTGCATATCGTGCCCCGGTCTAAAAGAGTGAAAGTCTTCAAATACATAATTTACCTTTTTATTAAGTATCTTTCCTATCATCTTGGCTATATCTTCTACAGAGGCCCACTCTCCGGTAATGTTATAGTTCTCTCCTGATTTTCCGTTTTCCAAAACAAATAAAATTCCATCGGCATGGTTTCGAGCATGGAGCCAGCATCTTGAGGAGACATCAACTATTTTTCCTTTTTCCTTTTTGCAGTGAAGTATGACAGGTTTATCTTCAAGTATATTTTTCACAACTTTAGCCACAAACTTTTCCGGATTCTGCCTTTCGCCAAAATTATTCATGGTGTTGGTGATCATAATGTCCAAACCATATGTGTTCCAGTAAGCATAGCAAAAGGCCTCCGCGCCTGATTTACTGGCCGAATAAGGGTTGCTGGGTTTGTGGGGCTCGCCCTCCTTATGTAAGTGGAGTTTACCATTCTTATCCCTGTGCGCAGGTCCGTAGACCTCATCAGTTGAAATGTATAAGAACCTGGCTTTTGGTTGATACTTCCTTAAATATTCGAGCATATTAACCGTCCCGATAACATTAGATTCAGCAAAAGGAATGGGGTCATCTATGGATCTGTCCACATGGCTTTCAGCTCCCATGTGAACAATGTAGTCAACTTTACCTATCAAATTATGAGTGGTCTCAGAAATAGGCGCTTTAAAATCGTGATGCACTATTTTTATCCTATGATTTTCTTTTTCCCACACCTCTATATCTTTTAGAAAGTTTAAGTTACCGGCGTAACTTAATCGGTCCAAAACAATAATGTCCCAATCTGTAAATTTAAGAAAATGCTCGACAGTATGATGCCCGATAAACCCGGCGCCTCCTGTAAGAAGAACTGTCTTTTTGCCTTTATAGGTTTTATTTTTTTGCATGTAGTGAATTATATCAAAGTTATGATTAGCTGGTGCCAGAGGCGGGACTTGAACCCGCACTCCCAGGTTAAGGGAACAGCGTTCTGAACACTGCGTGTCTACCAATTCCACCACTCTGGCAAGATCATTAAGAATATTGGTGAGGGCGGTGGGAATCGAACCCACGACCGACTGGTTAAGAGCCAGCTGCTCTACCGCTGAGCTACGCCCCCAAACGTTTTTTCGTAATCTCTTTCCTAAATGATACTGCCGGTCTTATTTTTAAGTTTGTTAATCTCTTCTTGCAGCTTTCCCATCTCTTCGGTCCGTTTAAAATTCATGAGCAGGAAAGCAAACAACCCCACTGAAATCAACACAATTATAAACAACGCGTTACCGCTTGAGGGCTCGTCAACCTGTAAATCGTTACCGGTAATCTTTCCAAATAAATTAGTGGTGGTTTCTTTTGATATTTGACCTTCATTTACAGCCGCTTTTTCTCCTGCTAGATCTAACACTATGCCCTGGTCAGTTTTTACTTGAGGCAATTTATTAAATTGCATGAAGGTTTTTAGCTGCTGATCCTGATCAATAACGGGCTGTGTAATCTTGGGCTCTTTAGCCGGTGTATTAAGCACGCCCTCATTAATTTGTTCGACTTTTTCCAAGTTATCAAATTCAGGTTGGTTTTGTTCTGTTTCCATATTATTATTTTACCCCACAAAATTTAATGGCGCCCCCAGAGAGATTTGAACTCCCAACCCCTCGGTTCGAAGCCGAGTGCTCTAGTCCATTGAGCTATGGGGGCATCACACTGCAAATTATACTATATACTGAGGCTTGTTTTTTGTTAAGATTAAGATATGGAGAACACAAGGTTTCTCATACTGGCCCTAGTGGTTGCGCTCATATCTATACCGGTGGTATTGACGGTAAAAAAGTTTGCCACCTATGATACCGGCACGAATTTTAGAGTGACATTTGACCCTTTAACATGCCATAAATGCCGTGATTGTCCCTGTACGTATACATTAAATAATGGTCAGGACTACGTCTTAAATAAGATCGATAAAAACAGATGTATTACCGACTCAGGCGTGGTTACCGACGGTATTAAAAAAGGTTTAGACAGTGTTACCGTGGAATTTAGCGTTAAAACATACGGTGAGTTTTATGATTGCCTCAGATGGTATTCGAATCACCCCACGGCTTATAAAGTAGACCAATATTGATATAATGACAACCATGACCAAGTTTAAAAAAGTTTTTCCTTTTGTATATGTGATTTTTGGGCTTTTGACCTTTTTGTACGTTAGAAATGTGCTTAAGGAAGAAGTTATAACAGTTGGCCAGTCAAATGTCACCAAGAAAACGGTTGAAGAAGTAAAACCGGTGGATGTATCTTTAGTTCTTGAAAGTGCAAACCAGTATAAGAGCTATGATTTAAGAAAAGATAATAATGAAACCTTTGACGACTTTCTTGAGGATTTAGTAGCTAATGCGGGCTTAGAATATGAAAAGACAGAATATACTTATGGCACCGTTTACGATAAGATCAACAACGAGGTGGCCCCTGAGGGCTATATCTGGAAAGTTTATGCCGGAGATGAAGAAGTTACTTATAATACTAGGGGTATAAAACTGACCGATGGCACAATATATAAGTTAGTGCTTTCACAAAAGTAAGCTAGTGTCCGCGCAGCCTGTGATTATTCGTACCTTAAAGCCTCAATCGGATCCTTTTTGCTGGCCTTAATAGCCGGATAGGTCCCAAATATCATGCCAACCACCACTGAGAAGCAAAATGACAGTAAGATCGCCCACAGGGGCACTTGTGTCCGTACAAATGATCTGGCTGCCAATGACGCCAGCCACCCCAAAAACAGTCCTATAAACCCGCCACCCACACTGATCATGATCGACTCTATCAAAAACTGGTAAGCAATGTCCTTTGGTGAGGCACCGACGGCCTTTCTTAATCCAATTTCCTGCGAGCTTCTCGCACCTTTTGCTTTTCGTTTTTTCAAAATCCGTCAACCGAAACCACCCCTTTCTTGTTCCGCCCCGCCTGAAATACCCGACAGGGACAATCACTTTTTCCGTCAGGAACATGCATACGAGGGGCTTTTATCAATAACAAAACTTTGTCTCAAAAAAACTTCTCTCAATCAAATATGCTTCGTGGCAACCATCAACGATTCTTCTTCCCAATTTCTGCAATAATCCCTGAAACCCTCAA
>CAZHRD010000057.1:0-5181 GCA_964533985.1 uncultured Candidatus Saccharibacteria bacterium
AACTTGTTTTAATCTTTCAAACTCTATATCCATGCCGGTCACGTTTATAGCCACCAGATCTACCGCCACATTTTTATTTGTAATGAGTTCGCAAGATTCTCCCGGTTCGATCTCCCTCACCGAAACCAAGAGTGTATTGCTGTTTCTGTCTTCGTAGAGTTTTCTAATTTTTATACCGTTGCCTTCATACAATTCGGTGCTACTGGAAACTCCCAGCAAGATTTCTTTGTCAAAGTTAACGTTTTCTCGAACGATCACATAGCCGGACTCATCCACATAATTTAAAAATTCGGCTAGCTCTTCCTCATTGGTGATGACTCTTCTTTGTTTTTCTAATTCTTTGTCCGTATAGATCACAGTGGGAAAGCCGTTTAGTCTTTTTACCTCAGGTGACCTGTCGAGTTTGAATATTTCGTTATCGCTAAGAAATACAAAGTAAATTACTATCATGAGGCCCACCAACAGAATAAGTGGGAGCAAATTTATTTTCTTTTTCTCCATGCTAAATTTTACCTTTCATGTTTTTAAGCTGTGCTAAAGCTTTTTTGGCTTCCTTTGTGTTAGGGGGCTTTCCGTGCCATTCAAATTTATACTCCATAAAATTTACACCTTTTCCGGGAATGGTGTGGGCGATAATGGCGGTTGGTCTTTGGGTGACCGCTTTGGCCATTTCGCATGCATTTACAATTTCCTCTATGTTGTGGCCGTCAATTTCTACCACAAACCAATTGAAGGCTTCAAGTTTGTCGCGGAGATTTTCTAAAGGCATGACCTTTTCTGTGTTACCGTCAATTTGGATGTTATTTCTATCTATGATCCAAGTGAGATTATTTAAGTTAAAGTTGGGTGCGAACATAGCTGTTTCCCAAATTTGACCCTCATCTAGTTCTCCATCTCCGGTCATGCAGTACACCCGGAATGGCTTTTTATCCATTTTCCCTGCCAAAGCCATGCCGGCGGCAACGGAAAAACCCTGTCCTAACGGGCCACCGGTATTTTCTATGCCCGGTAGAGATTTGTAGTGCGGATGTCCTTGCAGATTGGCATCGATTTTTCTAAAGTTCCACAGTTCCTTTTTGGGGAAATAGCCTTTTTTGTAAAGGGCCGCATACCAAATAGGGCAAATATGTCCGTTTGAGAGTATGAAGCGGTCTCTGAGAGGCATGTCCGGTTTTTTGGGGTTTATGTTAAGGACGTGAAAATATAAAGCGGCAAAGATGTCGGCTGTGCCTAAAGAGCCCGCGCTATGGCCGGATTTGGCGGTCAGGAGCATGTCTATGACCAGCTGGCGTAATTCAGCGGCTATCTTTTCCAGTTCGGCAACCTTTTTCGGATCAGAAATTGTCTTGGGCATTGCTTTTAGTATAGCAGAAGTGACCACTTGGAAAAATTATATTATGGTGACGATTCAGTGCTGTAGGGCTACTTATTAAAACTCTGCAAATACTCTAAAACCTCTTCCGGCGAATGGCAAATTTTCATCATTTCTTCTTCGCCGTGGTCTAAAAGCATGTTTTTCCTGATCAAATTAATATGATCATTCCAGAATTCCCCGAATAAGACTATAGGCTTGCTATCCGGAAAGTGGATCCAGGAGCTAATCCAAGTCATGCCGAGTTCGCTTAAAGTGCCTATGCTGCCATTAAAAACAATATGGGCATCTGTGGTTTGGAGCATTACTTTGGTTCTATCAAAGTAGTCTAGGGTAATGATTTCGCTATCAAACTTATTATTTTTGTCCACACCCTCGTAGTGCCTTTTAATAGTACCAGGGTGATAGGTGATAGCGATAGCTTTTCCGCCGCCGGCGTGAGCTCCGTCGGTTGAGGCACGCATAACACCCGGTCCGCCGCCGTTAAATATCTCAAATCCGTTTTCAGCCAATATTTTAGCGGTATCATAGGCTCCTTTGTAGGGGAGTTCTTCCTCTTTCCAACCGGCGCCGCCTAAAAAGGCTACTTTTACTATTTTTGAGCTTCTTGGTTCGATGTTAAACATTTGCTTGTAAGACTTTCAATTTACTAATTGGATCGGCATCATTAAATATAGCAGACCCGACCACAAAATGGGTAATATCCAGTGGTTTTATCATGGTTATAGTGTCTAAGTCCATGTGCCCGTCGATTTGGGTCTCTATGCTAGGGTGAAGCAACTTGAATTCCTTGATTTTCTCCAGCACTTTTGGTTCGAATGGTTGTCCCTGCGCTCCCGGCACCACCCCCATAAATTGTACAAAGTTTATTTGCTCTAAATAGGGGTCTAGGACGTGGTTTGGAGTATCAGGGCTAATGGAGAGGCCCACTTTATAGCCTAAGTTTTTTGATTTGTTGATAAAGTCTTGAATATGGTCACTTTCCAGTTGAGAAAGGTAACTTATGGCGTTATTTAGTTTTATGGTGTATTTATGAGGATTCTCAACCATGAGGTGGATTTGAAAATGGCAGTTTGTCTTGATCGAATCAAGTTTTTCAAGGTCAAGAAAGGTTTCTCCGTCAACTAAAATACCATCAGCTACATCTATTTGTACCATTTTCACCTGTTTTTCCACCAGCTCAACTTTTGTTTGAATTTCTGCTAACGACTTTTCTAAAATGCCCGGTATAATCATTATTTAAAGTTATCTTCCTCGGCCAGAGCCACTTTATCTAACCTCCTAGCGTGCCTTTCCAGATTGCTAAACGGTGTATTGATAAAGACTTCAACCAGCTCTAAAACCTCATCTTTGCTAAGGTAATCTGTGGGTATGGCCAAAACATTAGCATTATCGTCAGTTTTGGCTGATTTTGCTTGCTCTTTATTAAAGCCAAGTGCAGCTCTGATTCCCTTAAATTTATTAGCCAGCATGCTCACGCCCACTCCATTTCGGCACATAATTATGCCTAGGGAATTATCGTCTTTTTGCAAGGTTTCCATGGCCGGTACAACGAAATCAGGATAATCGTCTGTACTGTTGTACTCAAGCGGGCCAAAGTCCTCCACCTCATGGCCATTTTCGGCTAAAAAATCAATTAACGGCTGTTTGAATTCAAACCCGGCATGATCACAAGAAATTATTATTTTCATAAAAGTTTTTAAATTTGTAAAATTAATTACTTACCTAAGAATACACGATTTTTATTTTTCTCGATCCACAAAAAGAAAATATACTTTGGTAATTAAGATTATATTAACAAAACTCGACAAGCACCATAAACAAACGGCCTTAATAGTAAAAATTTCCAGGTACGTTAGATATATAGAGAAGAGAAGCCCCCACAAAATCAGGAATTTTCTTAAAAACCCTAAGTATTTGCCTTTGTTATAGTAAAAAACAATAAAAATCGCAAAATAAAATAAAACTCCCCATAAACCAAGTGGTACGCCCAGTAGGGTAGAGTACTTGCTGTGTTGAACTATGTCGCAGCCTTGTGATAAACCGCACAGTAGCGGCTCATTCAGTAACTTTTTGTAAGCTAAATAAAATGAAATTAAAATTCCGTTTATGGAAGAAAGCATAATAAAGTGCTTGGGCCTTTTTGCTATAAGAAATAATCCCATCACACCCAGTACCACCACACCGATAGATATGACTTGGGCAATATTGATGCCGCCGGCTACCCAGGATTCGAGCCTGACAAACTCGGTAGAGAAGCGGATAAGCCCATAGCCAATGAGGTAGGCAAGAGTAAAAAATCCCTCCAAGCTGTAAAGCGGTTTTTGCTTTGGTGAATTTTTTCTCAACATAGATTTTCTGCGGTATAACAACAAAAGACCAATAAAGAGCATTATGTCAAGCAATGACTCATACAAGAAAACCGGATGGTACATGTCGTTATTTATAAGGTGAGCCGGGCGATACTTTGGGGGGACGTACATGCCCCAGGGCTGGCTGGTGGGCGAGCCCAGGATCTCTTTATTGACGAAGTTTCCCCAGCGACCGATGGCTTGGCCAAGCGGTATGACAACGGCTGACAGGTCCAAAAAATCGATAAATTTCTGTTTTTTTAGTTTGAAATAAATCACTAAACTTAAAGCACCCCCTAGTATAGCTCCATATATACCTAAGCCACCCCTGTGGATATACAGCATAGTGACGGGGTTTACGGCATATAAGCTCCAATATTCAACCACATGATAAATTCGAGCACCTACTACCCCGCCCACAATAGCCCACAGGGAAGAACCCCAAAAAATATCAAGATCCAATTTGCTTTGCTTGGCCAGACGCTCCCCGACAAGCAAAGATGAGAGTATTCCTAAAGATATGATTATGCCGTACATGTTATTAAGGGGGCAATCAGCACTAAACTAAGGCAGTACCAAGGGCTACAACAGAGTTATGCTGTAGGCCAGCACTAACACCATCATAGCTCCGTA
Source organism: uncultured Candidatus Saccharibacteria bacterium (assembly GCA_964533985.1). GTDB lineage: Bacteria > Patescibacteriota > WWE3 > UBA101185 > UBA10185 > CAYSWS01. Next base: position 4,357 of record CAZHRD010000057.1, read on the forward strand.
AACTAAAATTCCATTTTCGGTGGGCATTTTCTTAAGTGCCCAGAACCATTGGTCCGATTTATTATCAAAGTAGTAATCGGCCATTTTGTAGATTGAATTGGCGAAGGCGCTTAAGATAAAGGTTTTTATGAATAAACTGGTAGACGAAGAGGTTACAAAAATGGAAACCGCGGCTAAAGCTATTTGAAACAAAACACTGTTTAATGTTTTTTCCTTAACCTCGTCTTTGTTGAAGTAAATGTGATTTAAAGCTCCGGCAAAATCATGGTGCTGCATGAAGCCTTTTAATGTTATCGAAAATGTTTTTTCCGGCTCCAAGAAGTAGGCGTAAACAAAATAGTCTAGCTCCAGCACAAACGTGCCTAAGATCGCCCCCAGCGCTGCCAGAAAGACAGTTGTGGGTGTCTTGATGATCTTGGTAGCAATGATAACTATAATTAAGGTCAGGGTGACCACAAACTGAATCTTGTAGATATCCCAGATTTTTTTAATCATGCTGTCTTTATCATATGGCAATTACTCGCCATCTTCAACTTGATTCTCAAGTCTTGCCTTTTTTAGCTCACCCAGCTTCCACATGAATAACCTGCCTTTTTGAGTGATGTTCTCAGCGGCTAGGACGTGTTCCCGAGCCATTTCCAACAAATTCCTATCTTCTTGTTTAGCTAGCTTAATGTAGAGAGACCGATGTTTTGTGTCATTGAACTCTTCAGCCAGCCTATTACCATAAGCCTGAAATTCATACTTGTTACGGTGATCCGAGGTAATGGATCTACCTTGTATGATGTCACCTATTGATTTCATTACTCTATGTTACTCTACCGG
>CAZHRD010000058.1:0-5032 GCA_964533985.1 uncultured Candidatus Saccharibacteria bacterium
CCTCTATTTTTACCGAATCTGATACTTTCCCAACCTAAAGCGTTGCTGGCAAACAAATTTTTGTGCTCCTCCACTGAACCCCCATACGGGTAGTACAAAATGTTTTCGTAAATAAAAAGCATCCAGGCACCCAATTTTTCACCTTCGAATTTAGCCGTTAAAATGTGGCACATGTCTTTGGGGTGCATAATGTTCCAGATCAATTGGTAGTATTCTTTGGGTCGAACAAAATAGTTTTGTCTCACAGCCGTTTTTTTCAGGACATCGTAGAAGGAGTCAAAATCCTCTTGGGTTTCCGCCAGTTCAACCTCCACTCCATTTTTCATGGCATAGCGGGTGTTGTATCTGTGTTTTTTGTGCATTTGCTTGAATAGTTCTTCTTCGGAAGGCCGCAAGTCCAGTAAATAATTGGCGGTGGCAAATTCGGACCGAACAGACTTTTTACAATGCTTTTTAAATATTTTTAGAGCGGCCGATTCTTCTTCCGAACCTTTGACCACATTTGGCACGTCAAACGTCAACCCCACGCAGTGATTTTCTTTGAGGGAGGCTTTCAATTTATCGAAATCTACTACGGCCGGGTTCACTCTAGGACAATAAGCATAATAAAATTTGGTTTTGGGAATTTTGTGTTTCGTATAATAAATCTCGCCCACTTTTACCGACGGTGTGCCATATTTTGTTTTAATTTCGGCCCATGCGTCTGACTGGACAATGTGCTTATACATGTTTGTAGTATAAAGTTTTTGCCTTAAAGCCACAAGGATAACTCAGCCTTTGAACCTGAGGCAAAAATGTGTTAATTTAGTTTGGTAATGAATTCTAAAGAAATTATTATCAGCGCCATTGTACTAATACTCCTTTTGGTGGGGCTTATCCTGTTTATAAAGCTAGCGTCCGATAAGGCCGCCAAGTCCGAAAGTGCGGAAGTAGATCTGTTAAACGCAGGCAAATCTCCAACAACGGAGGATGTGGGTAAACAAGAAAGTTTGGGTGAAACTTTTAAGGGCGATCTACCGTTTAGTACCCCCGAAGAGGCTGCCGCAGCGCAAGCCCAGGCCCAAGCTCAAGCACAGGCCACTGCAAAGGCTCAGGCACAAGCCCAAAAGAATACCGGCTTTGAAGAACAACGAACCCAGCAGGAAAAAACCCTTTCCAAACCGGAAATGAAACTAAAAGACGGTGTTGATTACCACGCGGTTATCCAAACCAATTTTGGAAATATTGACGTTGATCTTCTTGAAAAAGAAACACCCATTACGGTTAATAACTTTGTTTATTTAGCCACCACCGGTTTTTATGACAATCTAATATTTCACCGCGTTATTGACGACTTTATGATCCAAGGCGGAGACCCCCTAGGGAATGGGAGCGGCAATCCGGGTTATAGTTTTGAGGACGAAATTGTTAGGGGTCAAAGTCTCGATAAGGGAAGTTTGGCTATGGCCAATTCGGGCCCTGACACTAACGGGAGCCAGTTTTTTATTGTTACCAAAGAAGGCGGTACTCCCTGGCTGAATAAAGTCCATACAAAGTTTGGGCAAGTAACTGCCGGCCAGGATATTGCAGATAAGATATCTAAGGTGGCCAAAGACGCCAATGATAAACCTTTGGAAGATGTGGTTATTGAAACCGTTTTGATTTTGGAGAAGTAACCCCATTGTTAACTTGGGCCTTCTAAACTTATACTCCTTTACACTTATTTGTTATTATTGAGCTATGTTCGACGACTATGTCGCTTCAAATGAAGATCTGGATACCATCGCGGAAGGTATAAACTATGTTTGGAAACCGGAACTAAACTATATATTCAAAGAAAAGTCACGTATTGAGAACACTGCAGTTATAAGCTACGACTCGAGCAATATTTACTTGTTTGGTTATAAAAAAGACATAGAAAAAATCCCTCACCAAATAAAGATTCCCGAAAAAGAACTACGTGGGTGGAATACAGGCATTTATTTCGAGGAACTAAACTCATATTTACCAAGAATAATCGTGGAATCTTCTAGAAATGCGTTGCCCAGGATTTCCGGGCCTTTACTCAAACCTATGTTAGAAACACAAAAAAACAGAAAAAGAAACCCCAATGCCTACACCACAAAAGAAAGCTATCTAGCTACTATCGTTCACGAATTCGGTCATGTTTATTACAATTCTTTTGGGCGTTGGTACTTCTCAAATTTAGAAAATAACTTAATGTACATGAACCTAGCTCTTGCTTTATTTGAAAATAGGAAAAGAATAAGTGATTTAAAAATTCAATTACCAACGGATTATTCCGTTTCTGAGATATTCGCTTTTTGCACAGACTACTCTGCTTCATCATTATTTTGGACGAAACATAAAAAAGACATAGATAAAATGCAGGCAGCAGACATAAAAAATGCTATTAAAAAAGAGCGTGAAATAGATCTGAATGAAGAAGATTCCTATTTATCTGATAATAAAATGGGGCACCATTTAAGAGCTGCCGTGCTGGGACGAATCTTAATTGATAAATACCCAAAGGAGTGGCCAAATAAGCTACTGGAATTAAATACCCTCTAAAAAGTTATGGAAGAAATAAAAAACCTCGACAAGGCTTGTTCGTCCGTTGTCGAGGTTGTTTCTACATGCAAAAACTTGTTTAATCATCTTGCGGATTGCAGGTATCCGTGGGCCTACATACCGGGCTACAACCGGGATCTTTCTTTGAAGACTGAGCATCACCTTGAGATTCGGGTGTTACCAAAGCAACCGTGGCACCTGTATCTGATGTTTTAGTGTCCATCTCTATTTCTCCTTTTTCATTAGTTAAATACCGAACATGAACCTAATACTGTTATCTGCTTATACTAACCACCTCCTCTAGTGTTATTCTAAGGTTTCATTGCTCCGGACTCTAAAACTGCTTGGCTTGCAAAAGTAGTTAATTCAAAACTTTCGTCATAATACGGAGCTCCGTTCTCATTTAGCTTCCAAAGCCCACCGCCCCATTCTCCTGAGTAAGGGTTGTAGGTACATCTTGGATAGGGCGCATCCTTATAATCCGCTCTTCCATGCGCAGCTGCCTCCGACAAGGGACGACAATCAAGGCACACATACCTATACTCACAGTCTTTACAAACAAGTACTGAGTCTTTTGTTATTCCCCATATATTTTCGACCCTTTCCCCAAAAACCGTAGAACTTAACTCACCTTTTTCAAGAAAGTTCCCCAGTATGTTATTCCTAGAAAATATGCAGGGAAGGATATCACCAAACTCCGTTAATGCTAACTTTCCGTAAAGACAGGGGTGCGCAGCTTTGTATTGAGCGGGTAATTGGCCGCTAGTGCGAAATTCTGGCTTCGTCATAATCCCGTAAGTAACAACATACTCAAGACTAGGTTGTAACAGGATATCGTCACCCCGTCCATTCGGTCTGAGCGGATCCGGTGACGAGCCCCCAAAACCATTTTCCTTTCTCCATCTCATTGTGTCCTCCACGGTCTCTTGATTAACCTTCATAATAACAATCTCAACCCTGGTGGGTACACCTGCTTCCTTCAATAAACCAAGCCCCCTCATTGTCTTAGCGTAGCTGCCGCTTGTTCTAGTGATGGAATCATGAACTTTGGAGTCTGAGGAATATAAGGAAACCGCTACTTTAAGACCTAAATTCTTAATGCGCCTAACTTTAGCAGGCGTTAAAAGCGTGGCGTTTGTATAAATTTCTACACCCTCATAACCAATTTCCACACAATGTTTCGCTAAATCTAAAACAGTTTCCTTTTTTTGCCCAGAATACAGAAAGGGCTCACCTCCAATAAATTGGCATTTTTTGCAACCAAGCTCCCTCGCCTCCTCTACTGCACTTATCCAATCAGCATGCTTCATTCTATTTCTAGACTTTTCAGAAAGTGCATTTTCAATATTTTCATTTTTATTTAATGAAATATGGTTCATGCTGGGCTCTCTCTGCTCACGATAACTTCGCGGCATAGAACCTGCGTAACAGTGTATACAACACTCATTACAATCGTCAGTCACAACTTCGAACCACACAAAATCAAGCTGCGGTGACAGCGTCAGTACCGGTAACACTTTTTCCTTTGGGATTTCAACGAACTCAGTCAACCCAAGCCCATAAAGCATGGCCCAATACGACTCGTCTTCTACTTTCCTTTCAATTACCTCGCACGCACGCGCATTGATGGAGTAAACATTTCCCGATAAGGTGTCGAGAAGTGCACCATTCAAAAATCCGCGTACTAGGTAAACACCATCTCTTAGCTGGTACATTCTAACCTCCTTATAGGAATATATTGCAATTGGATTTTCTATAGGATATCACAAACAGAACTCGTGTCAAACCATACTAGAGTGTGCTTTTTTCAAATAAGAATACCTGTTTTGATCTTAGAAAAATAGCTTTTCTTCGAAATAGCTTTTCTTCGAAATAGCTCTTTCTTCGAAAGTAGTTACCTACTCTTAAACAAATCCACCCACTCTTTCACACCAATATGCTGGGGCCTCAGTTTCTCATCAATACCTTTTTCCGCCAGGACTTTTTTAGAAAACACCTTATTTAGCATTTTTCTAGGTTTGGAAAAGCCGTTATGCAAAAAATCTTCGTAGTCAGGGGCTTCTTTTTTACTCACGGGCAATTTCGCCAGTTTTGTCATCTTAACTACTGCGCCGTCCACTCTTGGTTCCGGTCTAAATAGAGTCCTAGAAACTTTTTTAATGATTTCTATCTTATAAAAAGTCTGTAAGTAAGTGGACAAATAAGATGCGTCAGGACTTTTTCCGACAATTTTATCGGCTACTTCTTTTTGTATCAGCACCACAGCAACAGAAATATTATTAATATGCCTTACTATCGAATGCAAAATTGGCGAAGTAATGTAATAGGGCAACGACCCGATAACTTTAAAGTTTTTTCTAGCCTCATAGGAGGCCAACCATCTTAAAACATCACCTTCGACAACTTTGATACCGGGGTTTTTCTTGTATCTCTCTTCCAGATCCTTTACAAATCTTTTATCGATCTCTAAAACTATGGCCTC
>CAZHRD010000059.1:0-4854 GCA_964533985.1 uncultured Candidatus Saccharibacteria bacterium
AACTTTCAGACTTCTTGAAAAACAAAAATTAAGAGATAAAAAATTACTTATTTTCCTTAGCTTAATTCCAATTTTACTCGAAATATTTCAATTAATAACCATTATTTTATTGATAATATCAACTATAATGTTGCTAAAAATTTTTTTAAAAAAGAAATCACCAATATACTTGTCTTTAATTTTCATAATGTGTTCAGCTATTTTATCAATGTTTAGTACAATTATTTCTAATCTTAACATCCCAATCTCGTGGGAATTTAGTTATTTGACATTAATTATTTTTTCTACAAATTATCTACTAATTCCTCTCATAGCTTATTTTGAACCTATATTAATACAATCTAAACAAGTGGTTAAAGAATCGAAAGAGAAATTTAGCGTACTTTTTAATAACTTCCCAAGTGTTGTCTTTACTGCCATCATCCACCGCAATAAATTCAAAATCATATTTGTGGTTCTTGGCCAACTCCAACAGACCGTCAAAAGTACGGTTGATGTTTTTCTCTTCGTTCCAACAGGGAATTATTATCGATACCAGTTTTCTTTTTTGATTATTCGAGTTTTCCATTTTCGATCAAAGGTAAAATTTTCTCTTTATACCACTTGGCGGTTTTCTCAAAACCCTCTTTTGGTGTGGTAGTTGGATTATACCCTAAAACTTTTCTAGCCTTGTCGATGTTGGCTTCGGTTTTATGCTGGTCTCCGGCTCTTCTGGGTTTTCTTTCGAATTTAGCGGGGGCGCCCATGACTTCTTCCACTATTTTTAAAGCTTCTCCGGTGGTAATAGCACTATCGTACCCAATGTTAAAAATTTCACCCTTAACCTTGTCCATGTTGTCCAAAACAGACACAAAAGCGTCTATCACGTCACCGACATAGGTATAACTTCTGAGGTGGTCTTCACTACCTTCGTAATAAGGAAATTTATAATCGGTCAAAATACTTCTGTAAACCCTGGGATACAATTTTTCAGGGCGTTCTCTTTCTCCATAAACTGAAAATAGTCTGAGCGAACAAGCTGGAAAACCGCTTTCTCTATGTCTGGCTAAAACTAATTGTTCGGCCGCTAATTTAGTCACACCATAATAGGAAGCCGGTTCAGCGGCTTCGTTTTCGGATTTGTTGGCGTTTAGACCATACACCGAAGAGGTACAAATATTGACAAACAATTTTAGGGAAGGCAGCTTATGGGTGGCCTCTAATAGCTTATGGGTAGCAATTTTGTTGTTTTTTAAATAGTCCTCAAAGGGAACGTGAGAGGCAATGCCGGGTTGAGCAGCTAAATGGAAAACTACATCCACGCCCTCAACCACATCCTTAAGATCATCTTCAGCTAAACATTTTTCATGCAGCTTAACGCCTTTTTCTTTTATGTCGTCCGCGTTAAGTTCTTTTAAGGCTCTATCATAGTATGGATCGAAAGAATCAACTCCAACCACTTCGTGGCCTAAGTCGGCTAATCGTTCGGAAAGATGTGAGCCAATAAAACCTGCGGCTCCGGTTACTAGTATTTTCATACGGCTGCTATTATATCACGTAATTATCAGAATTTCTTAAGGGTTATGTTGGGATCTCTTCCATACTCTGGGTTATCCATCTGGTCGATTTTTTTAAGGCCCAGTGCCCAATTGAAAATATTAGCAATGGTAACCCCTATTTTAAGGCCTGTAAATGAACCCGGACCGCGATGTGACGCTATTTCTATGATTTCGCTCAATTTTATGCCATTTTCCTCTAGGGTATCCCTTAAAGTGCTGACCAAGTCAAAATCGCCCTCCTTTTTGGCTATAATTTCCTCACCGTTTTTAGTGTTCTTTGTGATAAGAACAGCCTTCTCACGCCTTTTTGAGGCATCAATCCAAATCTTGTACATTTATGCTCCTTATATTTTCATCTAAATACTTAAATTTCATTGTCATGGCGCCTTTTGGAAGCAGATCTTGGGCTAGTTCGGGCCACTCTATTATAGAGATGGCATTTTCTTCTGCAAAGAGCTCTTCCAGGCCCAGGTCTTCAAGCTCTCCTTTTTTGGTGAGCCGGTACAGATCTATGTGGTAAACCGTCTTTATGTCCTTTGTGTTGGCTCCCGTGCGGTCGTATTTTCGAATAATAACAAAGCTGGGACTTTGCACACGGCTCTCTATCCCCAATGCGCTCACCAGATAAGACGTAAAGGTGGTTTTTCCACTACCTAAGTCTCCGTAGAGAGCTAAAACATCCCCAGGCTTAATTTTATGAGCTAGCTTGTGAGCCAGTTCCTGAGTTTCTTTGGTAGAAGTGGTTGTAATTTCCATAAACATAATCCCGCGACAGTCGCGCCAATTATATCAATTTTTACGTCAAAAAGGCTCGGCGATCTACCTAATGTATATTTTTGATGGAATTCATCGAAAAATGCATAAAGTGCGCTGAGAAGAATAGCCTTAAACACATTTTTGGTGGCTTTATAAAATGAGACACACAAGAAGAAAAACATGACCAGGTGACCAAAAACATGCGAACTTTCCGTATTGAAAGCGGTCTCGTTGATAGTGGAGCCTTTGGTAGATGAGCTTAAAAAGATCACCGCCATCATGAACAGGGCCGAACCCCAGCGGTCGAACCAATCACTATGGTGTTTTTTAAATAATGTCACCAATGTATTTTATCACTTTGGAAAGAAGGCTTGGCGGTTTTTCCTGTTGAACCGGTGGCGTCTGCGTGTCTGCCTTCGGGGTGCTAATTGCTGCTTCCTCCACTTCACTGTGGCTAAAAATATTCTTGTTAACTTTTTCTATGTAATTTCCAAAAATGTCTCCGCCCCAGATGGTTTTCTTAGGGGTTTCGTAAATTTCCGCGTTGATAGTATTTTGGATCTCGAAAAATAATTCAGATTCTCCCATCAGATTCACTCGGATCTTCATGTTCTTTTCTAAAACAGGCATATTTGACCACAAGTCACTCTGGCTCACCCAGATATTTTTGGTGGTATCATAAAATTCAACGTTTCCCCGCGTAACTTTTGGCCGCACAATGAAATCTTTTTCACTATAACCTTCAAATTCGTACAAAAACTGTACCTCCAATTTTTTGTCTTCATAAACGTAACTTTTATTAGGGTTGAAATCAAAATATTGCTGGGCGTGCGCATTGCCAAAACAAACCGCTGCCACAATTAAAAACACAAAAAGCTTTTTCATACTCATATTCTATTTTTATAAAGGGAAATTTAAATGGGGCATACTCTAATGCCTGTAGAAAACTACTTAAAAGCCACGGCCTCAAAAATCTGACTCGTACTATAATAATCGCCAAAATCTAAGTTAGGACCGTAAACAGGGTCGTGCATCTCGTAGTCACCGTTCTTACCGCTCACCAACACCACAAAGTGAGTTCCGGCCGAATTGTTAGCGTAAATTCCCACAATCACGGGGTTGTCATCATCCAGCTCATTATCAATTTTGGACTCAGGATACCCATACCCCAGCAATTTGTAATCACGTCCACCCGGTCCGGGCCATGGTACCAGCATATTTCCCCAAAAAAAGTACTGTTCTTTATCGGCCAAATCGCCGGGATCCATATCGTAACCGTAATATTTATGAACCATAGCCACACTGCTCACCAAACATCCGGATTGAAAAATTGTATAAGATGAATTTCCAATGTAGTTGTTAGCCCATCGGGAATCTCTTTGGGAGTAGTACCAACCCCCCTTACCACCGCCAAGACCATTCGGCCCAATAATCCCCTGCCCCGAAGACGTCACAAAGTCGCTATAAGATGACAGCTCTTTCTTAGCCGCAGCTAAAAGATCCTGGTACTTGTCTTCATCATTTTGGGTCACAGCCAACAGTCTATCCTTCTCAGCTTTCTTGCTATTCAACTGCACTTTATAGGCGTCCAGATTAGCTTTTTCCTGGATCAACTGAGCTTGTAAAGCCTCCTCTTCCTCTTTTTTGTCTTCGAACAAACCTTTCTGTCTCTTATAAGTCTCCCTGGTATCCCTCATTTGCGTTAAAATTTTGCTGTCCTGCAGCTCCATAACTTTTAAATAAGCCGCTTTCTTCACCAAATTCTCTAACGTGCTCGAACCAAATAGCACCAGCACCGGCGACTTGCTCCCGGTTTTATACCGCTCCCTTATCCTCTCTTTCAACACATTCTCCTGATAGACTATTCGTTCAATAATTATGTCTATTCTTTCGGCTAATTTATCTATGTCGCCTTCTAGACGGCCGATCTTTTGTTCGGTTTCGGCGATTTTATTGATAGAGTTTTGGATTTGGAGTTCTGTCAGGTAGATTTGGTCATTATATTTTTCGATTTCTTGCGAAAGTGTGCTGGCCTTACCTTGCAAATCCTTGATCTTACCCTGATACTCTTTTATTTCGTCCAACAAGTCTTCTACTTTTGCAGCGTCTTCACTCGCCTGCGCGTCAGCGTCCGCGCTTGTGTCGGGCGGCGTATCTTCGGCACCCACAAATGTATTTCCCGCTACGGAAAACGCTATCAGGGGCAATATTATAAGTGCAATTAGTAATTTCTTATTCATAGGGCTGAGCAATAGAATTATATCTTAGAAAGGCCTGGTTTAACACCCAATCAGTACTTTAGGTATCTCTTTACAGCAAAGAAGCTACCTAAATATCCTAACAGAGAGCCGGAAACCACTAACAAAAACCACAAAATAAAGGCAAAGAGAGGTGGTGACATAGCTAAATTAGGTAAGAATCCCAATCCGAAGCTTGACGGAATGTATCCAAAGTGGCCCATGGTTAAAATAGCTATAACAAGAATAATTCCGGCCACAAACGAGGCGGTCAAACCATAAAATATACCTTGATAAATTAGCGGTACTTTTACATACGCGTC
>CAZHRD010000060.1:0-4634 GCA_964533985.1 uncultured Candidatus Saccharibacteria bacterium
ATATCGGGGCACATTCTTAAAAACTTCCATCAACACAAAATTTAGTTCTTCCTCCGAATAAGGCTTCCACTTCCCGTCTTTGAAATATTTCATAAGTTCCGCGCTTTCTATTAAAGAACAGGGATAAACTTTAAGCTCATCCGGCTTGATCGAATCATCAGAAAACAGTTTTTTAAAGTCTTCCACATCTTTTTTAGGGTTCGAACCATAAAGATTCGGCATCCAATGGGCGTGTATCTTAAAACCAGCCTGCCTTATTAAATTGATGGTGTTTTTGGTGATGTTTACATCATGTCCGCGTTTGTTTAGTTCTAAAACGTCATCGTCAAGACTTTGAATTCCAATTTGAATCTTTGTGCCTCCAAGTTTTCTGATACGAATAAGTTCTTCGGTTGTGATTTCATCGGGCCTGGTTTCCAGTACCAACCCCACACATCTGGTTTTGGCATGCTCGTTTTTCTTTTGAGCGATAAAAAGTTCGTCCCAAGTGGCTTTTTCCCCTTGAGCCTCAGCCACCCTCTCGATTAACGCTTTAGCAACGACTTGATTGTAGGTTTCTTTCATCGACTCACCTTTAATCTCCTGGAGCAGTTTCTTATCTATGGGGCTTTTTCCTTCAACTTTAAGAGGTTCCGGGCTAACATCCTTATCAAAATCGTTCATAGCCTCAAAACAGCGCTTTATAAACCAAATCTGATATGGCTCGGGATAATGACTCCAAGTACCACCCAAAACAATTAATTCAGCTTTATCCGTGGGATGCCCAATATTATTGTAGGCCACAAGCCGATTATATGTCTGATAATAGGGATCGAAATGATTCGATTCTGCCCTTTGTGCTCCCGGTTCGTCAGCTAAATAGCTTTTTGGCATGCTTACATCATTTGGACAAAATATACATTTCCCGGGACAAGGGAAAGGTTTTGTTAATACAGTTACTGGGGTTACACCTGAAATAGTTCTGGTTTTCTTTTTTCTGATGTTTTTTAGAAAGTCTTTTTCCTGTTTCTCATTTAGCGAAATCTCTCCTGCCTTCTTTAAGGTGTTGTAAGCCTGCAAGATTTTACTTTTTGAAACCGGTTTATTTTCTGCGTCGTGGTACTTTTGCATAACTTTAAGTACCTTTTCTTGCGACGGCTTATTTAAGTCCGCGAGTTTTAAAATAACTTCTTTAAAGATGTTGGCGTCTTGCATAAATTAAACTGGGCAACGGAAGTAGTATATGTTGTTATTTGGGGTTTTGCAAAGTCAGTAACTGAGGCTACTCATTTCGTACTTCTTCTTTACTTGCATCGGCAATTTTTCTAAACCTGTCAGCAGCTGATGGTATATCCTCGCCTGGTTTTTTGTGATCTTCCTTGAGCACCTCCTCTATTACTTTTCCGGATTCGATATTTCCTCTACGCTTGGTAAATGCATAATCTCCTTCGTGTTTTAAGTCAGCGTCCACATTCTTTAAGGGAACCCTACTAGCCCCTCTTTCCTGCTGATGCAATGGTTCTTCTTCTTCTTGGTTATTATTGTCCCAATCTTCTAGACCCAAAGCTTTAGGCTCTTTTAACTCTAATGGTCCTGTATCAACTACCGGGTGCTGTTCTGTTTGTCCAATTCTAATCTCTTCCTTCTCTCTCCATTCCTGTTTCTTTTTGTATTCTTCCGAATAATGACTGGGTAGATTTTCTTTCATACTCCAATAATAATCATTGGATGCGATTTTGTCCATCTTAATGATGTAATATTGTCATATGGACGAAAACAAGATAAAAGAAACCCTAACCCTAAATTACGAATTCTATAAAACACACGCTGAAGAATTTTCGAAAACAAGACAAAATCCATGGGATGGATGGAATAAGTGTCTTGAAATTATAGATACCAACACAAAAAAAGAGCAGCTTAGTGTCTTGGACGTAGCTTGCGGTAATGGCCGATTCTACAAATTCCTCACTGATTCTTCAGACCATATAATTAGCTATCTTGGTATCGATAACAATGACTACATGATGGTAGAAGCGCTTCTAAAGTACGAACTGGCTGAATTCAAAAACATGGACGTTCTATTCGATCTAGACAAAATACAAAACACTTACAATCTTGTGGTAGCTTTCGGTCTTACCCACCACATTCCAGGGAAAGAATTTCGTTTGCATTGGTACGAATCACTTCCGCGTCTTCTTAATGCAAATGGCATCCTCATATTAACCTTCTGGAATCTTGCTGAAGACGAACGTTTTAAAAAAGCCGAAAAAGCAAAAGACATGGAAGAGAACGACTATTATTACGGCTGGGGAGAAAACGACTCAGCAGAAAAAAGGTATGTGCACATTTATCCTCCCGAAGAAATAGAAAATATCAAATCAACTTTTGAAAAACACAATCTGAGACTACTGGATGAATTTTACTGTGACGGGAAATCGAATAAATTAAACAAATATCTTATTTTTCAACTCGGTCCTTAACCCTCACTGCAGCTCTTCCCTTTTTATTTCGCAAATAGTAAAGTTTGGCTCTTTTCACTTTACCTCTTCTTTTAATCTCTATTTTACTTATATTTGGCGATAACATAGGAATGATTCTTTCCACGCCTACGCCGTCTGCGCCAATTCTTCTCATGGTAAAGGTTTTTGATTCCTCTTTTCCCTTTATGGCAATCACAATACCTTCAAATGGTTGTATTCTGGTTTTGTCAGCTTCGATGATTTTGTAATGAATTTTTATGGTGTCACCGGTTCTAAACTCAGGAAATTTCTCTTTTTTATCTGCGACCACTTCTTCTGAAGTGTCCTCTTTGACTTCAGCTTCTAGATCTTCCTGGGTGATTGGCTCCTCAGTAACTTCTTCGGTAGCTTCCTCGACTGTTTCCTCGGTCACCTCTTCCGTCTCTTCCGCGACGACCTCATCGGCTTCCTTTATCTCTTCTTTTTCATTGTCTTTGGCTTTATCTTGGGACATAACGCAGTTAAGATTAACAAACTTGCCTTTTTATTGCAACATTTAAGATATTAAGACTTGACCTTGGCTTTTTGGGCAACCTTTACACTTAGTTCATCATCTTTAGCTGTGACTTCAACATCAGCACCATCTTCCAAATCTCCTGAAATGATCATGCTCGATAACACATTTTCGATTTCCTTTTGAATGAGCCTTCTTAGTGGCCTGGCACCGTATTCTTCATCGAACCCTTTAGCGACCATATAATCAATGGCTTTTTCGTCAACGCTAAGATTGATCTTGTGCTCATCCAGTCTTTTTTGGACATTTTTCAGCATGTTACCAACAATTTCTTTAATATCTTTCTTAGTCAAATTAGAAAATATAACAATCTCATCAACTCTATTTAAAAATTCAGGCTTAAACGTATCTTTCAAAATAGATTTGATCCTTTTTTCAAAGTCTATTTTGTTTTCTTCTTTAGTTTTTTCTATACGATTAAACCCAATATCAGCTTTTCTGAGCAATTCGGAACCTACATTTGAGGTCATGATCATAATGGTGTTTTTGAAGTCAACCGTACGACCTTTGCTGTCGGTCAATCTACCATCTTCCATGATCTGCAATAAGGCGTTGTAAGTTTCCGGATGGGCTTTTTCCACCTCATCCAATAAAATCACGGAAAAAGGTTTTCTTCTGACTACTTCCGTTAATTGCCCACCTTGATCGTAGCCTACATATCCCGGAGGGGCGCCTATTAATTTACTAACCGAATGCTTTTCCATGTATTCGCTCATGTCTATGCGAACTATCAAGTCTTCATCGCCGTATAATACCTCCGCCAAAGCCTTAGAAAGCTCGGTCTTACCTACGCCCGTGGGGCCTAAAAACAAAAACACACCGATAGGCCTTTTGGGGTCTTTTAAACCACTCCTGGCGCGTCTGATAGCCTCAGAGACCACCGAAACGGCTTCATCCTGGCCCACTATCCTCTTGTGCAGGTTTTTCTCCATATTCATAAGGCGCTCTTTTTCTTTCATGCTAAGTTTTTCTAACGGAATGCCGGTGGCACGGGATACTACCTTTACTACCGCGTCTTCGGTCACCTCCGGTATATCCTCAAGCTTGGTTTTGGTCCAGATCTCATATAATTCCGCCTTTATTTTGTTAACTTTCTCAATTTCTTCATTAATTTTGGCTTTTTTCTCTTCATCTTTGGTTTTTCTGAGTTTTTCTTTGAGTTCCACCAGATTTTCTTCAACTTCCTTCAAGTTTGCCGGTTCTTTTATAGTCGATAATCTTACTAAAGCGGAAGCTTCGTCAACTATGTCTATAGCCTTATCAGGTAAAAATCTATCACTGACATATCTGTCACTTAGTTTTACGGCTGCTTCTACGGCTTCGTCGGTAATGACTACTTGATGGTGTTTTTCATATCTTTCTCTTAGACCCTTAATAATGGCCACGGTATCTTCCGGCGACGGCTCAGTTACCATAATAGGCTGGAATCTTCGCTCCAAAGCCGCGTCTCTTTCAATATATTTTCTGTACTCGTCTATAGTGGTGGCTCCTACCATCTGTAGCTCACCTCTGGCTAGGGCTGGTTTTAAAATATTGGCGGCATCCATAGCGCCTTCAGCTGAACCCGTACCTACAACCGTATGCAATTCGTCAACAAATAAAATGATCTGCCCCGAAGCCTC